>JAIWNU010000211.1 GCA_020216655.1 Treponema sp.
GCCGCGAGTGCAACTACTCCCCTTTCAACAGATTGAACGATACTCCGCTGAATATGTTTCGTCAAGCAGGGCCGCGGCATTTCATGCCGCCCATGGCGCGCTGTCCACCTGTACATGTCACACATGCGATGGCGCGCTGTCCACCTTCGCATTTTATACCGGCCAGGGCCCGGCTCCGGGCCGCAGCAGTATAATGTCCCCCTGGGTAAAATCTAACACCGTAGAATAAAGCCGGGGCAGTTCTTCGCCGGAATCAAGAACCAGGTCTAGGCCGGGAATGTCTTCCAGTTCCCAGCCGCCTTCGAATAAATCTTCTTCCGGAATAGGCGGAAGTTCCGCGGGGCTCGAGTCTGTTTCTTCAGGCAAAAATTCTGTAAAACCAAGATTATCTGATTCCGATTCTGCGGCGAGCATAGATCTTTTAGCGGTAATGGAGTAGAGCGGTTTATTAAGTACCCGAATAACCGCGGGTGCTACCGGATGGGCGGGAATACGGACCCCCACCTCCTTGCGCCGTATTTCCAGGGCTTTTTCGGTTCCCAGTAGTGCTTTCAGTATAAAGACATAGGGTCCGGGGGTAAGTTTTTTGATGAGCCTGAATTGGCTGTTATTAAGGGAACAGTAGTCTCCGATTTGAGATATGCTGTTGCAAAGCAGGGTAAAATGCCGTTCGTCCCGTTCACCGGAAAGACGGCGTAATTTTTTTAAGCCCTGCCGGGAAGAAAGGGCGCAGGTAATAACCCAACTCGTGTCGGTAGGGAAGGCAACAAGGCCCCCCTCCGAAAGCAGCTGGGCGGTCCGTTCCAGGATACGGTCATCAATATTTTCTGGTACAATGTAGGAAATCATATTGATGAGAGTATATCCTGAAACGGCAAAAAACGTTAGGTCCTATTCGCCGACCCGGATGTCCTGCCAAGCCTGGTTGTACAGCTCAAGCTTGTCTCCCAGATCATCTTTAAGTTCTGTATTGGTCAGGTCTTCCGCCTTATAGTAGGGGGTAACCTTCTGCAGAGCCCGGGCAGGAATGTTTGCGGTTGCAGGGAAACCAAAGGTATCGCAGAATTCGGCATAAATTTCAGGCCGATGGATAAAGTCGATGAACTTAAGGGCCAAATCGTAGTTTTTCGAGTCCTTTAAGATACACATACTGTCGATATAGGCGGGGCCTCCTTCCTTAGGAATAAAGAAGGCCACATCTTTCTTCTGATCTTCCTGAAGCTCTGCATATACGACTTCTGCGTAACCCTGGACGACCCAGAATTCACCGGCAGCAAAGCCCTTACCGAAGGCTTCGGCGTCAAACTTAACGAGATTGGGTTTCCACTGGTTGTTGATAAGATCCCGGGCTTTCTGAACCTGGGCTGGATCGGTGGTGTTAACCGAATAGCCCAGGTATACCAGGGCGTCTCCCATTACTTCCCGCATATCGTCCAGCATGGTCATTTTGCCCTTTAAGTCATTGCGGCTAAAAATGGACCAGCTCTTTTCAAACTGGGGGACCTTGGCAGTATTCACCGCAATGCCAGCAGCGCCAAAATAATAGGGAACGCTGTATTCCATGTCGCTGTCATAGGTCGCTTTTTTCAGAACCAGCGGATCAATGTTGCCAAGATTCTTAAGTTTGGATTTATCAATCTTTGCCAGCATTCCCTCTTTTTTCATGATAGAAACATAGTCTCCGGAGGGGAACACAATGTCGTAGCCCGTGCCGCCGGCCTTGAGTTTAGCAAACATTTCTTCGTTGGATGCGAAAGAGTCGTAGACGACCTTTACATTATATTCTTTTTCAAATTTCTGGATGACCGAATCGGGGGTGTAATAGGTCCAGTTGTAGATATAGAGCTTTTTGCTCCCATCAGCTTCGGCAGCGCCGGAAGACTTTGAACAGCCAGCAAGCATCAGGCCCCCAGCCACCAGGGCTGCCGCTAAAACAGACCAGAGAAGTTTCTTCATCTTATTACTCTCCTGCAGAAATATAGAATATGTGCTGGAATCGTAGAATCCATTCATCCCTTCCAGCCGCAGGATGTATGGATCCCGGTTTTGGGTGCCCACCGGATACACGGCGCCCGTGCCCCCGACCTTTTCACGCCGGGGAGGGTGCCCCTGATAGGGGCCCTGCCGATTCGAAACAGAGTTCATTTCAGCAGGGCAGCGGACAGCTACTTTTAAATTAGCTCATTTTGCAGCTATGTATTTTAAGAAATTACGAAGCGAAAATGCCAGCACAACGGTTCCCAGAATCATGATAACCGAAAGTGCGTTGATGACCGGAGACACTCCAAAGCGGATTGCCGAATAGACATAGAGGGGCAGGGTTGTGGACCCGGGCCCGGACACGAAGAAGGTTATAACAAAGTCTTCCAGCGAAAGGGTGACCGCGGTGAGGAATCCGGAAACAATGCCGGGCATACTCATGGGAATGATTACTTTAAGCAGGGTCTGCCGTTCATTGGCTCCAAGATCATGGGCGGCTTCGATAATTGAATAGTCAAATTCATCGAGCCGGGCCATAACCATGAGATACACAAAGGGCAGGTTAAAGGTTGTATGGGCAATGTAAATGGTAAAGAGTCCCAGCTTAAGTCCCACTCCGGCAAAGAAGATAAGGAGCGACACACCGATGATAATTTCGGGAAGTATCATGGGCAGGAAGGTTATGCCCTGAATGTATTTTTTAAGCTTGAAATCGTACCAGTTTACCCCGATAGCCCCAAGGGTTCCAATAACCGTGGCGGTGGCTGCCGACGCAAGGGCAATGAGCGCACTGTTGCCGAAGGCTCGCCACAGATCCTGGGAACTAAAGAAGAGTTTTTCGTACCAGACCAGGGAAAAGCCGGTCCATCCCATTCCTTTGGACGCATTAAATGAATACAGAATAAGCACAAACAGGGGAAGGAAAAGAAACACTGTTGTGGCGATGAACATGGTTTGGGAAAAGGAAAACCGTTTCCGGTAAGCCCTGCGGGCATGCCGGGAAGCTTCTCCGGTGGGTGTTCCCTTCCTAAAAGCAATAATGCCGCTCATTGTGCGCCTCCCGCGGTGGATCCCGTTCCTGCGGGGATTTCAGAAGCCGAATCAATTTCTTCCATTGTGGTAATACTGCCAGATAGTTCGCTTTCTTTTTGCCGCTGGGCTTCCCGTTTTTGCAGGGCCATCATAATCATAACACCGGCGGTGGTAACCACGGTAATGACCATGGAGATAGAAGATGCCAGGGGCCAGTTCCGGGTTTTGGTGAGCTGGTCTGCAATAACGTTGCCGAGCATATAGGAGTCCTTTCCGCCGATAAGGAGGGGGACTGCATAGGCTCCAAAAATGGGAATGAAGGTAAAGAGTACCGCCGTAAAGATACCGCTGCGAATATTAGGCAACAGTACCTTGGTCATGGACTGGAATTTGGTCGCTCCCAAGTCTCGGGCTGCTTCCAGCAGGGAGAAGTCAAACTTATCTATGGTAGAAAAGAGCGGCAGTATGGCATAGGGCAGGTACATGTACACAAGGACGAGGATGACCGCTTCCTGGTTATACAGGAACTGGATATAGTCCCGTACAAGACCGAGCCGTTTAAGAAGCTCATTCAAAAAGCCGTTGTTGCCAAGAATGGCAATCCAGGCGTATACCCGAATAAGAAAGTTGGTCCAGAAAGGAATGATGACCAACAACAACAGGATAGTCTGGTTCTTGCTTTTCGCCATAAAGTAACCGCAAGGTAGGGCTATCAATATGGTAAAAACTGTCGCCACAATGGAGGTGAGCAGCGTCCTGATGGTAATGGTAACAAAGTTCGGATTTGCCAGGGCGTGGTAGGCGGCAAGGGAAAATTCGTATTCCACGCCGCCATAGAGTCCCTTTTTCATGAAGCTGTAGGCTACGATAATAACCAGCGGAGCTGCAAAAAAGAGGGTGAACCAGAGGGCTATCGGCCCCGCATAGAGGGGGCCGTAATTCCGTTTGGAAAGGGCCGGTTTCACGATTGCTTGACCTCAACGATATAGCCGTCGTCGGCGCTCCAGGAAATATACACCGAATCCTTCCATACTATATCGGGCCCTTCGTCGGAATAGTTTGAGTGCTGTTTCATTACCTTAAGCACCGTCTGTTCGGAGAGCCGGACATAGAACTTGGTCTGGAAGCCTGAATAAATCGGTTCGTCCACAATGCCTTCGAAAAGGTTAATGTCGTTCCGTTTCAGGGTGGGCTTTTCGGTAGAAATAGCAATCTTTTCGGGCCTAATGGTAAAACTAACCTTCATTCCCGGAGCGACATTGTCTACCGTGGTGACCTTAATGCGTCCCAGTTCGGGAATATCCAGGGTAACCATGGTCTCCTGTTCAGAGGCTTTGGGTTTTTCGACCGGTTCTACGGCAACAACCATACCATCAAACAGGTTTGTTTCGCCGATAAAGCGGGCAACAAAGTCGGTTGCGGGGCTTTCGTAAATCTCGTGGGGGGTACCTACCTGGAGCACATCACCCTGGCACATAACCGCGAGCCGATCCGAGACCGAAAGGGCCTCCTGCTGGTCATGGGTTACATAAATAAAGGTAATGCCGATTTTGTCGTGAATTTTATCAAGCTCTATGAGCATGTGCTGACGGAGCTTCGCATCCAGAGCAGACAGGGGTTCGTCCAAAAGCAGCACCGAAGGTTCGTTAATCAGTGCGCGGGCTATGGCGACCCGTTGTTTCTGACCGCCAGAAAGCTGGCTCGGTTTCTTGTGGGCATGGTTTTCAAGCTCCACAAGCTTAAGGTAGTCCATAACCTTTAATTTTATTTCCCTGTTGGGAACTTTTTTTATCCGGAGGGGAAAGGCTACATTTTCGAATATAGATAAATGCGGAAACAGCGCGTAATTCTGAAACACCGTATTCGCATGCCGCATGTTTGGTGGAAGCGGGAGTACATCGACTCCGTCAAAGGTTACCAAACCAGTATCGGGGGTCTCAAACCCCGCGATAATCCGTAACAGGGTTGTCTTTCCGCAACCCGATGGACCCAGGAGAGAAAAAAATTCTCCCTTTTTTATTTCCAGACTTACGTCTTTTAGGGCTTTAAAGTCCCCGAAGGACTTGGAAACCCCCTCAATGATGACATCGCTCCCTTTCAATTACGGTCCTTCAACCTCCTCTGACCCTTACTTGAGTCTACAAAACCGATTTGCCCGCGGAACCCCGGATTCGCTTCGGTCGAATGAAAATACAAGCAAACAATGCGGTTTTTGACAGATATTGTCAATCCTTTTCCATCGATATGTGACTGGAATTTTATTGGATATAATGGAGATATTAAAAAATTAACTCGACGATTTTCCAGATGTTTGGTATAATAGGCTCACCACATGATGATGCTCAACCTGATTCCTGCGCCCGCGTATGTAAAAAACCGTGAAGGTACATATATAGGCTGCAATGACGCATTTCTAAAACTCCTCGGCCGAACGCAAGATGAAGTGATCGATCACACCGATTATGATTTGTTTCCCCGGTCGGTGGCAGACAAGCTTTTGTATTTAGATAGCGATCTATTAAAAAACGGTGAGATGCAACAGGTTGATGCAAAAATGGTGCATGCCGACGGCAGCTTTTTGTTTGTTAAGCTGCAGCGGAATCTCCAGCCTGTAGAAAGTCAAGAAGATCCCTGTATTTCCGCTATTGTCATCGATATTACCCAGGAAATGATGCAGGAGCATCAGCGGTCCGCTTCCCTGGTAACCGCCGCGGCTGCGGAAATGGCGATTCAGACCATCGAAGGTATGGTCGATCCGGTCATTATTCTGAACGAACAGGGGATCGTTGAACGGGTTAACAAGGGGTATATTGATGTAGTCGGCCCGGCAAAGGCAATTATTGGTAAAAATGTAGCCTGCCTTTTCCACGAAATCGATGAAGCGACCATAGCCCATCTTTTAGCCCGCTGCAATGAAGAGGGCCGTATCCGAAATTTAGAAACAAGATTGACCGACCACCAGGAAAAGGTACTGCCTGTGCTGGTTAATATATCCAAACTGCGGGATTCCCAGCGTGCAATTAACGGTTTTGTTGTTGCAATCCGGGATGTGTCTTCCTTAGTTGCCGCAAGCGAACAGCTCAGGGAAAAACAGCGCAAGCTGGATGCCCTGCTTAATGCATCAGACGATGCAATTATTCTACTGGACCGGCAGGGCACTATAAAGTCCTGTAACCGGGCCTTTTCTGAACGTTACCATGACTCTCTTGAATCGATAATCGGCA
>JAIWNU010000030.1 GCA_020216655.1 Treponema sp.
AAAGGGGCGCGTCGGTCATTTTGTGTTTTGCCTTTACCACTACCCGGACCCAGGCATTGTTACATTCACCGATTCTGCGGTCCATGGTCCCCTGCACCGGCGCAAGCAGTTCTCCTGTTTCGGTAAGGCGGACTAAGAGTTCCACTTTGTAACGGGGGTCGCTCAAGAGTATTCTGAGAATACCGTTTTGGTGTTCAAGCAAATCGATGTGTCCACCTCTGTAGGTTGCAAAGCGGTATTCCCGCCCTGCGGCGTGAAGTAGGGAGATAAAGCCATTAAAACTGTTTTTAAGCCACGGTATTTTGGCTAGGCTAAAGAAAAAAGAAACCGGATGAGATGAGTCTTCGAATCCATTGGCATGAATCCAAATCCAGCTCGAAGGCATGGACCTGCCCCAATCCTTTTCGATATAGCCCAGGCCGGGTTCAAAGTTCAGGATTTCTCCTTCTTGTTCCTTGCGGATGATGGTTATCTTCCCTTCTACCCTGTGATGCATGCTCACGATGCCATGGTTGCATTCCATGAAAGGGACAAACATATAGGGGCCCATAATTGGACGAACCGGTGTAAGGCCCTGGAACGACAGGTCTCCGACAAGGGTGGTATCGCTATCCTGAACATCGAGATGAATACCTTCGAGGGAAAAACGATTTTTATCGATGCTGATACGGAAGGGCTTATCCTGAAAGATAAAAGACTCAGCTGGAAACCTGAAATAGTTGGTTGAGCCGTCCAGGCTGTCTATGGTTTGGATAAAGGCGTGGCCTGCACCGTTTTTATCCCAGCTAAGACCTGGGATAATTGCCAGGGTACGGCTAACTGCACCTTTTTCGCGGGAAAAGGACTGCTTAAAATACCAGCCTTCAAAGTAGCTTTTCCTTTTTCTAACACCTTGAAAAAGAACCAGATTCAGGAAGCGCGGTAAAATTGTCATCTCATCCAGTTTCGTTCAAGGGGATGATAATTGCAAGGAATCGCAGGCTTAAGTTTGGCCCCTCCCTTCACCGTGTTTACCAGCCAAAAATTTTCGCACGGTACTGGATCCCAATTCGGTGCAGTGTTTCCTCGGCGCTTTCTCCTGCTTGTCGTTGTTTTTTAAAATCCGCTGAAAACTGGTTCATGGAAAAATGCCGGTATAAATAAATACTGTTTTTGAGCAGAGACGGTTTTTCGATCTGCCGTGCGGCTCCCGCTGGCGAAGCCCCGGTATTATTCACCGAATAGGCGTTCAGAAGCGCATTGGTAAAGGGTTCGAATAATTTACCCTTGCCCAATTCTGAATAGCCAATAATCCAGAGTTTCGCTTCGTCTGCAAAAATTTCGTGAAATTGATGAATAAAGCGGGCCATAGCATACTGGGACTCTTTAATCGCCTGCTCAATGTTCGGGCCGCCAAGGCGGGCCAGGTCTCGCAGTTCTCCGGTTCGGGGGGTATGGATGGGGCTTTTATTAAGAATAAGGACATGTTTTCGGAAGTCGATTCCCAGTTCCGGGTACTGTCTAAAAAAGCCATCGGCCAATTTGCCTGAGGGGCCGACGAGGTAGCGCCGTTCTGCTGCTGACTGTTCCCGCCGTCCGGGGTTGTCTGCAACAAGGATTATTTTAATCTGCTTGTCCGGCCCTATATCATCCAGGGCATGATTGTACACTACGGGAGTTTCAATCGGGTAGGCCGGGCCAGAACGGGCGGCTACCAGCTGGGAAAGAACAGCAGATAAATCAGGAAGCGCCGAGGAAAGTTCATCAATATAAGTTTTATAATCATGGCGGACCTTTTGGAAACGGATCCATTGACTTTCGGTCATGGCAGCAGTGTATCAAAGGGTATGTTTTGTGTCATGGGTCTTATTATAAGCATTACAGTTTTGTCATAATTGTCATATTGGTCTTGTGTAAAAGGCAATTTCTGCTTAGGATGAACCGATGAGGAGCAAACATGTTACCGATCGGCGATGATAATTCTTACAGGCTCAGGACTCCAGTGATAACCTGGATTTTGATAGCCCTCAATATTGGGGTTTTTATCTTTTTCCAAGGCTTTGGCACCGATGAACAGGTGGTGTACTCATATTCTATGGTTCCCCAGGAAATTATTTCCGGTAAAGATATTGTGACTCCTCCGAAAATAGTTATGGACCGCTGGTCCGGCTCCCGCTATACCGTTCCGGGGCTGGCTCCGACTCCGGTACCGGTCTATGTAACTATCCTTATTGCGATGTTCATGCACGGAGGTATCGCCCATATTGCGGGTAACATGCTTTTCCTTTCAATCTTTGGTGATAATGTAGAAGACCGTCTTGGCCATTTCCGTTTTCTTTTGTTTTACCTTGTGTCGGGGCTCGTTTCTGCAGCGGCTCATATTCTAGTCTGTGTTATTACACAGGATGCATTGCTGACTCCGACCCTGGGGGCTTCCGGAGCTATATCGGGCGTTATGGGTGCCTATCTCCTCCTCTTTCCCGGAAACCGGGTGCGGGTGCTTTTGTTCAATATTATTCCGACCACGGTCAGCGCTGTGGTAGTGATTGGACTCTGGTTTATATTCCAGCTGGTAAACGGTATGGGTTATCTGGGGGGTACCAGGGGTGATGGGGTAGCCTATGCGGCCCATATTGGCGGCTTTTTATACGGCTTTTTCCGTGTTCGCCGGTATATCCCAAAGCGGCGGAAGGTCCGGTATTATTATTACTGAAAATAAAGGAGTATCGTAGGGTATGAATAAAATTATTAAGAAGATACAGCTTTCGGCTGAGGTGTTTGAGATGGAGGTGGAAGCTCCGCTCATCGCCCAAAACCGGAAGGCAGGACAGTTTATTATTGTACAAATCGATTCAGAATGGGGTGAGCGCATCCCCCTTACTATAGCCGATGCGGATCCCAAGGCCGGAACTATTACCATGGTTTTCCAGACCGTCGGCGCTAGCACCCACCGGCTTGCGGCAAAAAATGTGGGTGACCATGTGGAAAACATTTTGGGCCCCCTGGGAAACCCAACCCATATCGAGAAATTTGGTACGGTGGTATGTGTGGGCGGCGGCATCGGTGTTGCTCCGCTGCATCCCATTGCGCAGGCCATGAAAGCTGCGGGGAATAAGGTGATAATCATTATTGGTGCCCGGAACAAGGATCTGGTTATTTTTGAAGACCGGATGCGCAAAATTGCGGATGAATTGGTTATCGTAACCGATGACGGTTCTTACGGACGCAAGGCCCTCGTTACCGAACCGCTCAAAGAATACTGCTCTCAGGGTCCCAAGCCAGATCTGGCGGTAGCTATCGGACCGCCCATTATGATGAAATTCTGCGCCGAAACAACGAGGCCCTTCCAGGTGCCCACGGTGGTTTCCCTCAATACGATTATGATTGATGGAACCGGCATGTGCGGCGGCTGCCGGGTTTCCGTAGGGGGCCAGACCAAATTTGTATGTGTTGATGGACCAGAATTCGACGGCCACCAGGTGGATTTTGACAATATGATGACCCGCCTCCGGGCTTACAAGGAAAAGGAAGAAGAAGATCACCATGTCTGCCATCTGGAACTGCAGATAGAAACTATGGAAGCTCAGGGAGGACGCCGATGAGCGAACTGCATCAGTCCGGCAAAAGCCGGGAAGAACTGCAACGGGAAGCGGAACAGCTGCTTGCTCCCATTTTAGAAAAAAAAGCTGCGGGTCAGGCCTTAAGTGTCAAAGAACGACTTGCCATACCTCCCCAGGAAATGCCTGCCCAGGATCCGGTGGCCCGGGGAAAAACGGTCAGCGAGGTGGCCTTAGGATACAGCGAAGCCCAGGCTCGGCTCGAGGCTGAACGGTGCCTTAACTGCAAAAACGAACCCTGTGTAAAGGGTTGTCCCGTCCAGGTTCCTATTCCGCGCTTTATTTCGTTTATCCAGCAGGGGGACTTTAAGGCCGCGGTGGATGCAATAAAGGAAACAAACCTCCTCCCCGCGGTGTGCGGCCGGGTCTGCCCCCAGGAAAAACAATGCCAGCTTGAGTGTACCGTCGGCAAGAGTCTCAAGGATATCGGCAAGGCCGTGGCAATCGGCCGCCTTGAACGCTTTGTGGCCGATTGGGAGCGGGAAAACGGGAAGGTAACACCCCCGACGGTTAAACCAAAAACCGGTAAGCGGGTCGCTGTGATCGGATCGGGACCGGCGGGTATAACCGTAGCTGCCGATGTGGCCCGGGAAGGGCATGAAGTGGTGCTTTTCGAAGCCTTTCACAAACCCGGCGGCGTTATGGTCTACGGAATTCCTGAATTCCGGCTCCCCAAATCTATAGTACAGGCCGAAATAGATACCCTTAAAAAAATGGGGGTAAAAATAGAGACCAATTTCCTTGTCGGTCGAACGAGGACCCTTAAGCAGCTCTTGGAAGAAGATCATTTTGATGCGGCCTTTGTAGGCGTAGGGGCGGGACTTCCCAAATTCCTCGGCTGTCCCGGAGAAAACCTTGTCGGGGTCTTCAGCGCCAACGAATACCTCACCCGGGCTAATTTGATGAAGGCCTACGATGCAACCAAGGCCGCTACCCCTATCTACAAATCAAAAATTGTGGCGGTTGTGGGTGGCGGCAATGTGGCGATGGATGCGGCCCGTATGGCCCTGCGTCTTGGGGCGCAGGAGGTTCATGTCATTTACCGGCGAACCAGGGAAGAAATGCCTGCCCGGGCAGAAGAGGTTGAACACGCCATGGAAGAGGGCATCCAGTTCAACTTCCTGCGTAATCCTACAAGAATTCTTGGCAACGAACAGGGCCGGGTTATCGGTATGGAACTCCAGAAGTTCGAGCTTGGAGAACCGGATGCTTCTGGCCGCCGGAGTCCCGTGCCGATAGAAGGATCGGAATATGTATTTGACTGCGATACGGTCATTGTCGCCCTGGGAAATGAGTCGAATCCGCTCCTCGTGAAAACGACCGAAGGCCTGGTGGTGGACAAAAAGGGCCGGATAGTGGTCGGTGCGGACCAGAAGACCTCCCTTGATGCGGTCTATGCCGGGGGCGACATTGTGCTCGGCGCGGCTACGGTTATTCTTGCCATGGGCGAGGGCCGCAGGGCCGCCGCAGCCATTAACCAGTTGTTGGCGCAAAAAAGCTAGCTTATCGCCTGCGGTTGTATTGCTGAATAAAATTGGTGCTGATAATCAATTCCGTGTTTCCCTTGTCTTTGCCTGCGCCATAGGCGATGCTTTCGCTTTTAAGGAGCCTGAATAGCTGATTATCAATTTCTTCCAGGGAAACGCCGCAGTGGTTATTAAGCCATTCCTTTAATGCTTCCACAGGAACCTTGTACCGGCCGTCGTGGATTTTTATGTTTACCTTGAGCGCATAGTCGGCAATGGCAAAATTGATGCGGTCCTTAGGATTAGTATTCAGCAGAGCTTCTATCTGCTTATTCGTTTCCCGGATACGGTCCGATAGGATTCCAATAATTTTCCAGGCAAATTTGCCGTTGCTCAGGACCATTCGTTCAAAGGCCGCATTGTCTACCGGGATAAGCTTCGTGGGTTTTACCGTTACCGCCGTGGCAGAGCGGGGCTTTCCGTCGATGAGCGCCATTTCGCCGAAAAAGTCGTTTTTCTGGTCGATAGTTTTTAAAACGATTTCGGCCCCCTGTACATTCTTGCGAAGTTCTACTGCCCCTTCTACAAGGATATACAAAAGCTCCCCGGTTTCCCCTTCTTTGAATATGGTTGTGTTTATTGGATATGAGTAAATGGTAAGATTTTCCATACATTAAAGTATATAACGGGAATCTGTCTTTCGCTACTCTTAGTCCGGGATTAAAAAAAACGATTTTTTAACCAAAAGTACACAAAAAGGTGTACAATATAAAGCCCTGATCTATATAAACAAACGAGGAGGTTTGTGTATGAAAAAGCGTGTAATGATGCGGGTACTGACCGGCGCCATGCTGGCTTTAACAGTACTTTTTGCGAGTTGTGCTGGAGGTCCGCAGCCGGCGGGCAAATCCGCCGAGACCCAGGCAAAAGCCGTTCAAGCTTCGGCAGCCCAGAAGGCAGAAGAAAAGCCCTTGTCGCTCTCTCTGTTTCATGTTAATGATACTCATGCAAAGCTTGAATCAGCTTTGACAGAACTAAAAGTAGATATTACTCCGGAACTCAAAGCAAAACGCACCTTTGTAGAAGTAGGCGGATTTGCCCGCCTGTGGGCCGCCGTGGAAGCCCTGCGGGATGAAAAACCCAACAGTTTCTTCCTGCATGCGGGAGATGTGTTCCAGGGCACCCTCTATTTCACCGAATTTAAAGGAAAGGCTGATGGGGATTTCTTGAATGCCATGGGGCTCGATGCGATGGCTGTGGGTAACCACGAATTCGATAAAGGCCCTTCTGTGCTGGCGGACTTTATTAAGGATATTAAATTCCCGGTATTAGCTTGTAACCTTGATTTGTCTGCTGAACCTTCTTTAAAAGACAATATTAAACCATATATCATTAAAGATGTAGCTGGTGCAAAGGTTGCTATTGTTGGTGTGGCAAATCCTGAAACTCCCGATATTTCTAGCCCCGGTCCAACAGTAAAATTTTTGGATCCAGTGAGTTCCTTGGAAAAGGTTGTAAAAGAACTAGAAGAAAAGGGTATTAACAAAATTATCGTACTTAGCCATGCTGGCTATGAACTAGATAAAACTATCGGAGCAAAGGTGAGCGGAATCGATGTGGTTGTAGGCGGACACTCACATTTTATCCAGGGGCCCTTTGCTGACCTCGGGTTAAAATCTCAAGGCGACTATCCCACGGTTATAAAAAGTCCCGCAGGAGATCCAGTTTTAATGGTAACATCCTGGTATTGGGCAAATATGATTGGGGTCCTCGATGTAGATTTCGACAAGGATGGCAAAATAACCGCATTCAAGGGCAGCAGCAAACTTCTTGCAGGGCTTGATAAGTTCCGTATTTATGATCTCCCCGATGCGGATGGCAAATTGAAACGTGTAGAATTTGTTCGTGGTGCCGACGGGACCTATACCGCAAAAGAATATGATGGCAAAGTTTATGCTGTAGCTCCTACAGAAAAGGCAATGCAGAATTATATGGTAGCTTTCTCTGCTATCACCGCCAAATTCAAAGATGATTCTCGGTTCCTCTTTATGGATCCAAAAAAGGAAGGACTCGAAAAATTGGCTAAATATAGTCCTGCTCTCAAAGCGCTCCAGGCAAAAATTGCCACCAAGGCGACGGATGCTCTGAAACGGGGTAACAATACCGGTCCTGGACCTATCATCGCCGATTCCATGATCTGGAAAACCGGAGCGGATATTGCCATTATGAATCCTGGCGGCGTTCG
Source organism: Treponema sp. (assembly GCA_020216655.1). Classification (GTDB taxonomy): domain Bacteria; phylum Spirochaetota; class Spirochaetia; order Treponematales; family Breznakiellaceae; genus Gracilinema. Next base: position 7,308 of record JAIWNU010000030.1, read on the forward strand.
TGTAGATCTTGAAGGTGGCGATATTTCCGTAGCCAAAGTGTATGAACTTCAGCCCTTTGCAAATACCCTAGTAACCCTCGATGTGTCTGGCGAAGAGGTTAAAAATATACTGGAAGATATGGCTGATTTTTGTATTACCAGCTATGCAAAAGCGCCTGAAACAGCCTATGTTTATGTATCGGGTCTTAGGCTGAACCTCATTGTAAACAACGCAAAGGGTTCTCGTGTAACCGATGTAATGGTTAAAGCCAAGGATGGATCTTGGAAAGCTCTTGATCCTAAAGGAACTTACAAGCTGGTGGTTAATAATTTTATGGCCGATGGGGGTGACAAGAATACTACTCTTGCTGCAATTCCAAAGGGCCGGAAATATGATACTGGCTTTGTGGATTCGGAAGCCATGCTCGACTATGTGTTGGGCAAAACCTTGTCGGAAACCAAGGAAGAACGGGTAAAGAACGTTTTCTAGTAAACCGACAGGCTGCTTGGGCCTTTCTGTTTCAAGCAACCTGTTCTGTTGTTATTTGGAGCAGGTGCACTTCTTTTTATGGGTAAGAGGTGCACCGTCTGCCTTCTTGCAAAAATCCGCTGAGCAGTGCATTATTGTGTCATGAATAAGAGAATGCGCCGTTTATCACTTATAGTGTCTCTCTTGCTATTGTTTGGACTTACTCTGTCTGCCCAGGAAAAACCCGACGCACTGAAAAGTTATCGGATTGGCCGTGACCTCGAAGCCCAGGGTCGTATGAGCGATGCCAACGCCCGATATGATGAGGCGATTCAAATCTGCAAACAGGAAATCGCGCAGAATGCTACCAATATGGATTCCTATACCGTACTGACCTGGGCTTTGTTGCGGCAAAAAAAATACAGCGAAGTTATAGAGTGGGCGCAAAAGGGTCTCAAGGTAAATCCCAATGACTACCGGGTCATGGAGACCATGGGTGAAGCGTACTTTTATCAAAATGAATATAACCTGTCTCTCAAATACATGCAAAAATATGTAGATGCTGCTCCAAACGCGGAACGTGTGTCGGTGGCCTACTTTTTTATGGGAGAGGTTTACCGCATACAGCAGAAATATAACCATGCTGATATTGCCTATACCACAGCGGTCAAGCTAGAATCGGGGCTCCCCGTATGGTGGTACCGCTTGGGTTCCGTCCGTGAAGCCCTTGGAGACTACTCTGGATCCCTTACCGCCTATCAGCAGGCGTTAAAATTAAATCCTTCTTACAAAGAAGCTTCTGATGGAGCTGAACGGGTAAAGAAGCGCCTGGGATAATAAGAGCTTCTATTTTGAATATTTAGATATAAACAGCAATATCCATATAATGAGCGTTTGCAGGACCAATATTATGCGTCCGATCATCCGCTCCCCTTTGTTCTTTACAGGAGCGGCCCATTCGGGTTCTTCAGGACTGTCCGATGCAAGCTCTATCAAAAGGCGGTCAATACTCCCAATAGGATCTTTATAATCTATATTTTTTTTCTTAGCTAAAAGTTCTTCAAAAATCTTGAATGACTGGGCTACGAGGGCCCCAAATGTACCGGGGAGCTGCAGATCGGATCTGATAGTAGCCTTAGAAAGCATAATCAGCCCCTCAAGAGTAATCGCCTTTTCTAGTCCCGCTAAAAAGGCTCCCTGGGTTAGCGGAAACTCTCCGATTTTAATAAGCACTTTGCCATAAGGGACAAGAAGATTAAAAATTACAATACTGCTTGAGACAAGGGCTGCAATAAGCAATGACGCCCGTTTTCCCTGGATCCATGCAAAAAGATAAAAATAAAATAGCAAAAAAGCCCTGAAATATAGATGGGGACTGAATACCAGGGGAAAAATACAGAGCATGCCGGAAACAAAGAGATCATAACTGGAGAAAAATCTTATGGAGAAGGCACTTCGTTGTTCACGATCCAGCACGGTGTAATACCTCCAGTTCATGTTGGTACCACTGGGATTGTTCTGCAAAGCTTTCGCAGAAAATACCCAAGAGGAGCCCGGTTACGAGCCCAAGGAGGAGCATGGGGGGTGCAATAAATTGTGCACTGGGACCAAAAATAAAAATCCAGGCTAACAGGATCTGCTGGCTGTTCGATAAGAGGGCTCCGATAATACCAATGCCGATGAAGCTTATATTCTGTTTACCTATTGCTTTACGGAGCACATACATACCAAGGGCTGATGCAAAGGTCCCGCCCAGTGAAAACAGAAAAACATAGGAAAACAGAGACCCTGTAATGATTGCTTGTCCGACAACTTTAAGAATAACGAGCAGTATATATGATTTAAAAGAAAAGAGGTCTATGGCAAGCATGATGGGAATGTTTGCAAGACCGATACGGATAAAGGGAAGGGGTTTGGGAATGAGGTATTCTATGGTTGAGAGAAACAGGCACAGAGCGCCAAGTATGGCCAGTGGAGGCTTACGGGATGACTGTATGCTAGTAGGTAGATCCATCCAGGCTATCCTTTGCAGGAGTTCCGATAATACGTACGAAAACCTTGTTAGGTAGACAGGCTATCCATTGTCCCTGATTGCGAATTTCTCCCATGGCTACGCAGAGCTGGTTATGGCACGGAGAGGAATGGATATGCACTGCTCCGTTGTGAATTATTACAACCGTGTCTCCGAGGGGGCCAGCGACATGGATCTCTTCATTTGCTGAGAGGGGGAATACCCAAGACTGTT
>JAIWNU010000031.1 GCA_020216655.1 Treponema sp.
CTGCTCCCTCAATGACAACCTGCAATTCTCTGTTTTCGGTATGATAAACAAGGAAGAATGCCCAGAGAGTAATGATAACAGAAAGGGTAAGTATTACCAGATCCCAGGGACGGAATCTGGTAACAATTTTTTTAATGGCAGCCGCCGCAGTTACAGCCTTCATCATCGCCACAATCACAATCATCGCCACAGCCATCATCGTGCATGTGGGGATGTCCGTGTTCCAGCTCTTCTGCTGTGGCTGCGCGAACGTCTACAACTTTTACATCAAAGGTCAAATCCATGCCTGCCAGAGGATGGTTTGCATCAACGGTAGCCATGCCGTTGGCTACCTTGGTAACGGTGACAATACGGCTTCCTTCGGCGGTCTCTGCTTCGAACTGCATGCCCGCCTCGACTGTACCGGCTCCCTGGAATCGATCTAGCGGGACATTGATAACCAGCTGCTCGTCACGGAGCCCATAGGCTTCTGCGGCAGGGATAGTTACTTTGAAAGAATCCCCTGCGGTTTTGCCTTCCAGGACTTTTTCAAGGCCGGGGATAAGGTTTTCATTGCCGTGGAGATACGAAAGAGGACCGGCGCCGGAGGATGTATCCAGGATCTGTCCATCGGGGTCGGTAAGGGTGTAGTCAATGCTGACTACGCAATCTTTAGCGATATTCATAACCTTTTTTATCACATTTGTGCGCCTGTTTCCAGTGGGGGGATCCCTAGGTTCCCCTAGGTTATGGGTGATTTATATCGCATTCATGGCTTTTTCCCAGGCATTTAAAACCTTATCGATGACTTCATCTATGTTGCTGTTTATTTTTTGGCGGCTTGGGTCTTCCAAATACCAGTCCACCGATTCACGGATCCCCTGGCTAAAGGAGATGGTGGTCTTAAAGGCCGGTACGAGCCGTTTAAGCTTAGAACAGTCAAACACTGCAGAGTAGGTTTTATCACCGAGGAAATGGGAGCCCATTTCGGGATCTATTCGAGCGATAAAATCTGAGGGAATATGAACAATCCGGGGTTCTACGCCAAGGGCTTGGGCTAAGGTTTGATGAATGGCATCCCAGGTAAGGGCTTCGTCTCCGGTAATTTGGAAGGCTTCTCCGATTGCCGCTTGGTTCCCCAAAAGTCCTGCAAGGCCCACCGCAAAATCCCTGCTGTGAGTGAGGGTCCACAGGGATTGCCCATCTCCGTGTACTACAATTTCTTTGCCAGCCAGCATGCGGGCTGCCACGGTAAAGTCCGATGACGTCCATGCGGTCGGAAGCCAGGATTTACTGTATGTATGGGATGGACGGATAATAGTTACTGGGAACTTCCGTTCCATCCATTCTTGGATAAGGCGCGCTTCGCAGGCTATTTTGTTCCGTGAATATTCCCAATAGGGATTCACCAGTGGCGTGGATTCGGTGATCACATGATGAACCGGCGGCTTACGGTATGCGGACGCGCTGGAAATAAACACATACTGTCCGGTTTTCCCGGAAAAAAGCCGGATATCCCGTTCGACATCTTCCTTGGTATAGGCAATAAAGTTTACCACCACATCAAAGGTGCGGTTCCCTAAGGCTGTCCTTACGGCCCCTTCATCATGGATGTCCGCGGTAAGCTGCTGAATCGTTTTTGCAGAGCCCATCCCAATGTCGCGCACCGTTTCAGCTGAGTTTGGCTGCCGCAGCCCCCGGTTCAGGTGGTAAAGCTCATGGCCCTGTGAAAGCACAGAGAGCGATGTATCCCAGGATAAATTGCCGGTGCCGCCAATAAACAAAATTTTCATTTTAATCCCTCATTTTTGGGGTACAAAATCAGTTTCTTTAACCGATTCTATCATGTCTTGGGATCCGGTCACTACCCAGGTGATTTTTCCCTGTAACAGGTATTTTGAAACAGCCTGTTGTACCTGGTCAGCGGTGATGCTTTCGATTTTAGTCATGTCTTTGAGATAGGATCGGTAATCACCGGTGAGAATGACCGACGAAATGATGGAAGCTGCCTGCTGGGCGGTAGTCTGCTGGTTTTGATAATACTCGTTCACAAAGAGGGCCTTGTAGGTAGGCAGGGCATCTGCAATGGGTACCCGTGCGGAAGGATCTTCCGCTGCAGTAGAGTCTATAGCAACGCAGTATCCTGTTGCGAAATCCGAAAGAGCCTCATCAATATAGGACTTAATTTTATCAGGAACCTTGGTCTTATATATGACTAAGGACCCGTAGTTAGCGGGAAATGCACGGATATAGGAAGCAGGCGAATAGGTTGCCCCGTATTTATCACGGACCACATTAAAGAGGAGGTCGGAAACCATTTTTAGTCCCACATTCATGGCCATATAATCCGGCGCTGCAGGCGAGGGGGCTGCAAAATCGCCTCGCAGGTACGCAAGGCCCCGAGACGCAGGATGTTCAACACGGACTAGACGAGAAGAAGCAGTAAACTGGGGTGCTGGTTTAGGGAGTTCTACACCCTTATCGGGGATTTTGCCAATACTTTTTTCTAGCTCTTTCTTAAGCTTTTGGGGGTCCACTGCGCCGACTGCGACAACAAACATACGGTTTGCAGAAAAAAGCTCGGTATACCATGTGGTTAGATCCTGGAGCTTCATGGAAGCCAGAGTCTCCAAGGTGCCTTCGGGTACATTACCGTAAGGATGGCTGCCAAAAAATTCCCGGTTCATAACAAGGGCTGTTTTGGTCCACGGGTCCTGCTCTTTTCCCTGCAGGGCAAGCTGGGCATCGGAACGAGTTTGTGCAAAATCTTTTTCTGAGAAAAGGGGATTTACAATACAATCGGACCAGACCGGTACGAGGGTGTCCAGGTATTTTTGCAATCCCGTTAAACTAAAGGTGGAATATTCAAAGGTACTGGATGCCCCAATAGACGCGCTCGTTTCATCGAGCAGGGTTTGGATATCTTCGTATGAATATGTTTTAGATCCTCGGGCCATGGTTTGGAGGGCCACCTGTTCAAAGCCCGCTGTTTCTGGGCGAGCAAGGAGACTCCCGCCGCGGAGCACCAGGGTCAGGTTAAAAACCTGGCTTGCATTGCTTTGTTTTACGATCACCGGAATACCGTTGGATAGGGTAAAGGTAGTAAAGCTTTTTAAGTTTTCTTGTTCAAAGGCTGATAGGTTTTTTCCCTGAAAGGCTTGCGTGTCCTTGGCCAATGGAAAGGGTGTAGATGCGCAGCTTGCAGCAAAAAATGCAATTACAGCTCCTAGAAAAAGTAAGGATATAATTGTTTTTTGTTTATTCATTTTATTCCCCCTATCGTTGCTGCTGCCACCAGAAGGCGGTTTCTTCTTGTACTTCCTGATAACCATAGGCCGTCAGGTCTGCCTGCAGTCCCGTTTCTTTCCAGCCGTCGGAGGTAGAATAGCGAACCGCAGTAGCTACGGGCGGCTGTGATGTTCCATTTGGGCCGATCAGGTACTTTTTAATGAGATCTTTGATATCCTGAAAGCTTACCGCTTTGCAGTTTTTTTCATAGGAGAAGAGGTAATCTGTGGTTGCTACGGACCACCAGAAGGTGAGAGTTCCGGTTACAAAGGAAGATGCCACTTCCATGGAGAGCAGATTTTGGTCTATCAACTTTGTTTTAGCCTTTTCTAGTTCTTCTTTGCCAAAATAGCCTTGCGGATCCTCAGCGATAGCGGCAAATTCTTCCAGTACGAGTTTTCTCAGCGCTTCGGAACGGGAGAGGATAGAAGGAGCACCGGGTATGCCCATTCTGAGATAGGTTGTGAACCCAAAGGTGCCTCCATCGCGGCTGGTAGGGTATGAAAAATCGATGTACCGTTCATCATATAAGCCAGGGCCCTTTTCCATAAGGGTCGTCTTGAAGCGGCCCACGGGGGAGGAAAGCAGGAACAGCAGCACATCGGCGGTGTATGTATCCTTTGTTTCTCTGAGCACATCCGGCCCCCGCCACAGGTACTGAACCATGGAAACTCCCTGATAGAAGGTTTCGTCCGCAAAGGCAAGCTTAAGGTTTGCAGGTATGGGGCCCTGGGGAGGTTCTGCAATGGTCGGGGCCGCCCCGCCTTTCCAATCTCCGAACCACTGTTCGGCGAGTGCAAAAGCCTGGTCTGGTTTTATGTCTCCCGCTATCATAAGGGCCGTGTTGCGGGGGATATAGTAGGTTGCCTGTATCTTTTGCAGATCTGCCACGGTAGTTTTGCGAATATTTTCTTCGGGTCCATCTATGTTTTTGCGCCAAGGAAACTTATAAAATGCTCTGGATTGGAGTGCATTCTGGAAAATATGGTCAGGATCCGTATGATACCCCCGGATCTCGTTAATGACGACTTCTTTTTCTCTTTCTAATTTTTCTTCGTTAAAAATCGGTTTTTTTACTGCCCAGGACCAGAATTCAATGCCTTCTGAAAGTCTGTTGGAGGGAACGGTAATGTAATAATTGATATATTGACTGCCGGTTGCCCCGTTCCAGTTGGGGACTCCCATCCGGTTTAGTGCAGCGGTAAAGGCTGCTTGGGTTGGATATTTTTCGTTTCCTGAAAAAAGCATATGTTCGTAGAGATGAAAGAGCCCCGCATTTTCTGGATTTTGGGCAGAAGCTCCGCCGCGGAATACCACACAAATGGTAGCCAAGGGTACTGCGTGGTTTTCTACGACAAATACTTCAAGTCCGTTTGCAAGCAGCCGGTGTGCAACCGGGTTTGCTGCGCTGTTTTCGGCGACGACGGGAAAAACAAATAAAAGACTGACAAGCAAAACAAAAAAATGGCCGAGCCATCGTTTTTGTTGAGTCATGAAAACCTCCTTAATCCAATTTCAAAAGACTGTTACTTTTGACATTGGATTAAGTATTCCTGAGTTTTAACCGCTTGTCCACCACAAAATAGAAAATATGTTTTATAATTGATAAAGAAAAGGAGGCTGCCAATGCGTAAAAAAGCATCGGATATTATTGTGGAACTTGTTTCTTCCCTGCAGGGAGCCCCCTATCCCAGCACAATTAACAATGAATTGTATACGATCTGGTACGAGCATGCCCAAATTGCAGCCCAGGAAGCCCTTCATTTTGTTGAGCGGAAGCGGGCAAAGGAAGCAAAGGACGATTCTCTGGATACCCTGGTCGACCAGGCCCAGAAAAAAAAGTAAGCCATCAGGGTGCCTCTCATTGGCTGTTTCTCTTTGTAAAAGTCACCAATAAAAATGCCCCCTGCCGTAGCGTATTTGCAGGGGGCCGCATTACCAAACAAAGTTACCTTTATCCCTTTTCCGCTCCAACGGTTAGGCCCGCAATAAAGTACCGCTGGAAAAGTAGGAAGATTACGAGGGGTGCTCCCGCTGCGATAATGGAGCCCGCTGCAATCATGTTGTAATTGGAGATGAACTCTCCCTGCATGTTGGCTAGTCCCAAGGTAACCGGTTTAAGCCGGTCTACCTGCAGCAGAATGAGGGACCAGAGCAGGTCGTTCCATATCCAGGTGAACTCAAGGACTCCCAGGGCGGCCATGGAAGAGACCGACAGGGGAAGTACTATTTTCCGGTAAATAAAGAAGTCGCTTGCGCCGTCGATCCGGGGCGCTTCGATAAGGCTAAAGGGGATCTGTTTCATAAAATTGCGCAGAAAGAAGGTGCAAAATCCAAGCTGAAAGGCAATGTGGAACAGAATAATCCCCGGATAGGTGTTGATGAGCCCCGTTGCATCGGAAAAGCGGTAGACCGGAATCAGGAGCATCTGAAAAGGAATGAGCATCCCGGTAATAAAGACAATGAGGACCGTCTTGTTGAGCCTAAACTTGTAAAAGGCCAGCGCAAAGGCTCCTAAACTTGAAATAAGCAGGGCCCCGATCACCGAGGGAATGGTAATAATAAGGGTATTGATGACATAGCGGGCCATGCCAACCTTAGACCAAACTTCTGCAAAATTGCCAAGTACTATTTTTTTAGGCGGGGCCCACATCCGCGGGCTGGCCATCAATTCATCCATCGATTTAAGGGATGTAAAGAATGCTATCGCTATAGGAATAAGCCAGCTTGCTACAAGCAAAGTGCCGACTACATAAAAGGCGAACTTAAATAAAAACCGCCGATTCGAAGACATTGTCATAATTGTCGCCTCCCTTTAGCGTTGCAGCTCGTTTTTAAGTGTGTTGGAAACATAGACAACGATGAATCCGAAGGTTATCAGGAACTGGATGACCGCAATGGCCGATCCATACCCATAGTCCTGATAGTGAAAGGCAGAGGAGTACATATAACTTGCCAATACTTCTGCTGCCCGGGCTTTGGTATTGGTCATAACATAGACAATATCAAAAGACCGCAGTGAGTCGATGATGGAGATGGTGACTGCTACTACCGTTGCGGGGGCAAGCATGGGGATAATGACATGGCGGAACCGCTGCCCCCAGTTTGCGCCGTCTACCGTTGCAGCCTCTACCAGTTCTTCAGGCACATTTTTGAGGCCCGCCAGGTACAAAATCATGACGTAGGGAACCTGCCGCCACACGCCGACTACTACCAATGCCATAGTCATATATCGTTTATCTCCGAGCCATTGCTTTGCCCAACTGTCGAGCCGGGCAGCACGGAGCAGGGTATTCAAGGCACCAAAATCAGGATGGTAAATCCATGCCCAAATGGTTCCGATGACCGCAAAGGAAAGGGTCATGGGAATATAGAACAGTGTTTTATAAAGCCGGGCCCCGGGATATTCCTGGTTAAAGAGCATCGCAATACCTAGGCCCAGGGGAATCGGGATGCCGACAAAAAATACAAGCCATATAAAGTTATTCCATAATGCAAGATGAAACTGGGGATCCTGAAAGAGCCTGACAAAATTGGCCAGACCGATAAATTTCTGGCCGTACATAATGGTGTCCCGGTAGGTAAGGCTAAAAAGCAGACTTTGCAGTACAGGAATGATGACCCAGACAAGGTACATCGTGAGGGGTAATGCCAGAAAGGCCCAGGGCAACAGTCTGTCTTTATGGATTTTCAGGGTCATCGGCGTGTCTCCTTGGAAAACAGGGCCGCTGCCAGGGCGGCAGCGGCCAAGCGATTGTTATAAAAGGTTATTTGCTGTAAATCCGGACCCGTTCTTTATCCAGAGCGGTAAGGATAGAATCGAGCTGTGAGGGATTGGCGATAATATCGACTATGGCGTTCATGCCCTTGGCAGCCATTTCTTCAGGGGCGTCCCGATCGTAGAACTGCATGGCGGTCTTTGCTCCGAGCACCATATCAAGGCCCCGTCTTGCATCCGCATTGGGAACGGCCACATTCTTGTTTGCAGCGAGCCGGCCGAGGGGTTTGCAGAACATTTCCTGGGCTTCTGCGGTTGCAAGGTATGCAAGGAATTTCTTTGCAGCGGCTTTGTTTTTAGCATTCTTGGGAATCATAAAGCCATCGGTGGGGGTATCCACTGCATATTCAGTTCGGCCTTCGAAGGCGGGGAACTTAAAGAAGTCAATCTTGTCTTTAACATCCGCGGGGGCAACGTCTTTAATAAACTGTCCCATGAGGTACATGCCCGCTTCGCCGCGGAACAGGACGTTGGCAGCTTCCTGCCAGGAGTAGCTGGCCGCATTGGGCATAAAGTAGCCCCGTTTTGCAAATTCGGCGATATAGCCAAAGGTTTTCTTTACCTTGGGATCCGTATAGGGTACTTCTCCCTTGGTAAGCTTTACATGGAATTCACCGCCGTTAACCGCGCTGTCCATATAGTCGAACCAGCCGCCGGCGGTCCAGGTATCTTTAGCACCGATTGCAATGGGAGCAATTCCTGCAGCCTTAAGCTTATCGCAGACTGCCATAAACTCGTCCGCTGTCTTGGGAATGGACAGGTTCAGCTTAGCGAAGACATCCTTGTTGTAATACACTGCCCACCAGTACCAGCTCTGGGGCATGAAATAGATATTGCCGTTGTAGCTGGATGCGGTTTTAAAGGCCGGCGGGAATTCGGCTTCGAAGGAGCCGCCGGGGAACACTTCGTTAATGGGTTCAAGGAGTCCCTTTTCGGCAAAGGCCTGCATGCGGTAACCGGCAAACCAGGTAACCACATCCGGGGCCTGCTTAGAAGTGAGCCAGCTGGGGAGCAGGGTCTTGAACTGTTCGTGGGCGGTGGTGTTCACCGTTACTTTGATGTCGGGATTTTTCTTCTGGAAATCATCTACCAATTTCTGGAAGGTTTCCTTGGGTGCCTGGTCAGACATATAAGAATTGATGACCAGTTCGTTCGCACCGCTTGCGAAAGCGGTTGCTGCGATAGAACACGCGGCGATGACGGCGAGGTACTTTTTCATACCATTAGCCTCCTTTAAGTTATAGGACTCTGATTTCAGACAGCGGTATACTGTCTGTGTACCTGGAAAGTGTAGGTCCACTTTAGAAAGCCGGGGAGTGATTCTTGTCCCAAAAGTTATAAAATATGCTGGTACTATTGTACCAGTTAGGTTGGCATTTTTTTCTCGCTTTTTTTTCCACTCCATGATAAAAATTATCAATAATTGGCGTGTTGCCAGGACAGCATACATGTGGAGGCAAAAAGTATGGAACAGGATCTGAAAAAAGCAGGGGTCAAACGCTGCTATGCGTGCATTCAATGGGAAGGCCAGAGAACCTATTATAGCGATAAAAAAATGTTTAAGGTTGATACACACCGAGAGGGGAACTGCTTAGTTCACCATCAAAAAACTAAGGGGTCCCATTTCTGCGATCGCTTTGAGGCGCTCAAATAACTACAGATCCGCGGCCGTGCGGATGACACACAGCTTGCTTAGTGGTAGCGGATTTCGTTAGCCAGCTGGATTATTTCGAAACGGTCCTTGACCCCGAGCTTGGAATAAATAATGCTCACATGGTTACGGACCGTTTGTTCAGCAATATTCAGTTTCCGTGCAATGCCTTCGTTGTCAAGGCCGGTCGCAATTAGGGTAAAAATTTCCCGCTCCCGTTTCGTCAGGGTATTAAACCATTCAAATTTTTTAGATATTGCTTCTGCCTTAGGTTTGGAATCATCGTACAGTTGATGTACCAGTTTTGCCGCAATTTGGGGCGATATCTGCATAACGCCGCCCCGCAGGGCCCGAATGGCGGCGATCAACTCGGTGGGCGAAATATCCTTTAGGAGGTATCCAGAAGCGCCTTCCTTAAGGGCATCCCGCACATAGTCGTCTTCGTCATAGGTGGACAGCATAATAATTTTTGTTTCCGGTAGATATGAGCGCAGTCTTCTTGTTGCCTCAACGCCGTTCATAATGGGCATGTGGACATCCATAAGTACCACATCGGGAGCGCCGCTTTCAGGATTATCGGGAGCGGCTGATTTTGTCAAATCCAGGGCAAGTTCTACCGCCTTAGAGCCATTTTCGGCAAGGCCAACTACTACGATGTCGGTAGCATAATTTTCGAGAAATGTCCGCAGACTTTGGGCAAAGAGCGGCTGATCATCAACCAGCATTACCTTAATTTTTTCCATAATAGGATGCTCCCAAAGGAATATGAACGAGTACCTTAAAGCCCCCTTCCGGGGCGTTGCCTGCCCGAATGGTACCGCCTAGATGTTTTATCCGTTCTTCCATACCGGATAGGCCTATTCCTTTAACGATATCTTTTGAACCAAGACCGTCATCCTGTACGCTCAGTTCCAGCTTATCGTCTATAATCCAAAAGTGGACCCATACATGACTTGCCCTTCCGTGCCGCATGGCGTTGGTGAGCGCTTCCTGCACTACCCGGTAAACAGCCATATCGATTTCCTCGCCGAAACTGGGCGGCATGTTGCCCGCTTCTATGTCAACCTTTATGCCCGTAACCCGTTCAAAAACGGATTTTATTTTGTATATCGCGGCAATTCCCCGTTCCCGATGGGTATCGCTGGCCCGTAGTTCCCGCAGGGCTCGCCTCGTTTCCTGAAGGCCCTCTTTGGCTTGGGCCCGGACGGTGGTATGCAAATCGGCGAGGGCCTCAGGATCCCGGCCTCCCATGCTGATCGCCGCGTCCATGAGGGCAATAATATTGGTAAAAATGTAGCCAGAAA
>JAIWNU010000032.1 GCA_020216655.1 Treponema sp.
TGTCGTGGATTTCCCGGCTGATACGGTTTCGTTCCCGGGTAATTGCCTCTTCGTCGGCGGTCCGGGCATAGCGCTGGAGATCCTGATTAAATTCGGAAAGGCGGTCAATGGTCACATCCAAATGGGTAACCGTCTCCTCTGCGGTCCTTAGTTTATCAAGCAGGGCCCGGATAAATGATAGGGACAGCATAACCGCAAGAAGTACGCCGATAAAGGTAAGCTCCGAAGGCCGGTCGATCCGGGGCACCGAAGGCGCTAGCATGGTTTCACCCAGCATACGGCTCGGATGCTGAAACATAGCAAACAGTACAAGGGCGACTCCCCCTGCTATACCGTTCCGCGGCCATTGCAGGGAAAGTCCGCTCATAATAAAAAACGCCGTAGCCAGACAGAGTTTTATGGTAAGGTAGGCTTCTATAGAGTATCCCAGGATGATATAGGCTGCTACCGCACCAAACCAGGCAAGCAGTTTTCCCGGCATGGTTTGAGCGGCTGCCATAAAAAAACCTGCAATACCCAAAAAAATCCAGGAAACAACAACGGTTGCCCAGAGGTCAAAACTAATCGATGATGCATCGGATATAAATAAAACAATGCCAAGGCCGTACAGGAGGACCGCTATCGCTAGAAGGCTACGTCCTACCGCACGGCACATTTATGACAGGAGCCCCTTAATAATAAGATCGGTAGCTTCGTCTTCGGTGAGACCCCGGCTTAAGAGGGTTTCCAGCTGTTTGGAATCCACCGATCCGATTGCCGCTTCGTGGGTTACATGGGCCCGATGGTCTTTTACAAAGACAATAGGAATAGCCCGGGCTTGGGCTTCCCCCTGTACGATTTCCTTGCAGTCCACATGGCCTCTGGCAAAGGGCGCTTCGGCAATAATCTCGTTTTCAATAATTGCCTGGGCCTGCTCTTTTAATGCAATATGGCTGGTTAGAACTCCAACTGCGTTTTCTCCCTTAAGCTCTACTGCCTCGCGGATATGGATAGAGTCATTGAGCCTCCCGTAGAGCCGGGCTTTCATATCGAGCACTGCGTCCTTTTCGCAATAGCCTTGGTAGTCCAGCTCTACTACCCCGGCAGCCCCCTGGATAAGCTCAAATTCGGTGCTGTACCGGGCATTTTCGGCCAAATAAACTACCGTTTTTGGGACTATGGTTACCCCACCTTTGGGACCGTGAATATGCCGCTCGAAATAAGAAAGGCTTGCGTTTTTCTGCAATTCAATCTTTGCGTCCATAAGATGTTGGACGTTGACCGCGTTCGGGAATGTGCAGTGGGCCATAAACTGGGCCTTGGCCCCCTCTTCGATCACCGTGTGGGAGATAATCTTTTGTATCCCGTTATCGGGAATAATGCCAAAGCAGAAATGAACCGGCTGCGCAATGTGGACGCCTGCACGGACCCGAATTTCGACCCGCACACCATCTGAGAAACTTTCAGAGCTGACCTCAAGTCCATCTACCAGGTGAGCCCCCAGCACTTCGTTGCCGTGTATTTCGATATGGGCTACCCCAGGTCCATAGTGGTGTTGATTGATGGACGCCAAAAGCTCCGCCAGAAGTTCTTCTTTTTCGTTTGCTGCCATAACTATTTCCTGTCAATGTCGGGACAACCCACATGGGTGCAGGGGGCGCACTGTCCGTTAAAATAATCGAGCATTCGGTCCATGGAGCCCTTGTCGACAATCTGGCCCGCACAGAGCAAAAATGCGTGATCCGCCTGCTGCAGGACCTCGCCGCTGTGGGTAATAAGGAGGACCGTAGTTCCTTCGGCTTTTAACTCCCGGATTACGGTAAAAATGTGCTGAATGGAGTCGATATCTACGCCACTGTCTGGTTCATCCATCAAGAGGAGCCGGGGTTTCATGGCATAGACCGAGGCAAGCTCAATACGCTTTCGTTCTCCCCCGGAGAGGGTTTTATCGACCGCCCGGGAACGGTAGCGCTGGGGATCCAAGCCGACGACCCGCAGTGCTTCGTCCACCAGTCCAGGCCGTTTTTCCTTTGCCCCGGCAAGGATAAAGTCGGGAACCGAAAGCCCTTCGAAACGGGCGGGCTCCTGGAACACGAGGGTAATGCCGAGCCGGGCCCGTTCATCAACAGAAAGACCCTGTATGGGTTTCCCTTCAAAAAGTATTTCCCCTTCAATATCCCGGTAGCCAGAAAGGCCCATAATAGTTTGGGCCAAGGTGGATTTCCCCGCCCCGTTAGGCCCGATAACGGCGTGTACATAGCCCTGCCAAATATCGGCTGTTATATCTAGTAGCAGGGGCTTGCCATTCTTTACGAGTGATAGATTGCGAATTTCCAGTAAGTTCAACGATGAGTTCCTTTCAGTACTACTATAATCACTTGAACCTTCTGGCGCTAGCCCCTGAATCAGCCTCTTACGCGTCTACTCCGAGCATGATTTTGAGTATCCAGCCTAAGGTAAAGGAAAAGGCTGCCACCCCAAGACTGATAAAGGTCATTTCCCAGAAACGCTGCCTGAAATTGAGGTCCTTGGCAACGGATATATAATAATTAAAGAGAAAGATAATAGACACCACGATGACAAGGGTAATGGCGAGGCTCACAAATTTATAGGGTATAAGAAGGTAGGGAAGAATCATCAAAATAACGGTGATAAGGTAGGCTACCCCCGTATACAGGGCTGATCGGGCTGCCCGCGCGTCCCCTTCTGCTTTGGAGGATAGATAGTCAGAAGCGGCCATAGAGAAGGCGGCTGAAATACCCGTTACAAGACCCGCCAAAGAAATGATTTTTGTATCCCCCAGGGCAAGGGTGAATCCTGCGAGGGCTCCGGTAAGTTCAACTAATGCATCATTAAGACCGAGGACGATGGAGCCCACATACTGCAGGAGTTCCTCATCCAGCATGGCCAGGAGGCTCTGTTCATGGGCCGCTTCTTCGGCGCCGATTTTCTTTACTTCCGGAAAGGCTTCCTCAATTTCCGCATATTTGCGGGATGCGGTGCCTTCGTTTTTTTCCATCCGTTTGAGCACAAAGGTAAGCCCAAGAATACGGGCCAGCATGACCGTCCGCCACACCTTGCCCCAGTTGGGTTGGACCTCTACTCCAGTCTTGGTCTTCCAGAATTCTGCGTGGCGCCGCTCTGCTTCGCCGATGTCCCGGAGGACCTGGGCATTCTGTTCAGTTTTGGCAAGGGCCGCCAGTTTTGTGTATACATGGTATTCGGTAATCTCGTTTTTTTGAGCCGCGAGAATTCGTTTTTTTAAAGCCTCGTCCATTTGAGTGCCTCCTTTAACGCAAACGTTCTGTGCTCTTATCTCTTTATTATTAAAAGCACAGTATTTATTACTTCTTCAAATTTATCATTTGTAATTTTTTCAATATATTCAATATTTCTTACTGTCCAATCAAGGCTTTTTATTTGATCACTCAGTACACATCCTTTTATTTTTTCTCCCATAATTTCGACTTCAAAAGGATAGCCTTTTACTTTACTTGTTATAGGGCAAAAGATTGCTAATCCAATCTTCTCATTATATTCTTTAAAGGAAAGAACAAGTGCAGGTCTACGGCCTCTCTGTTCATGTCCCTGCTGTGGATTAAAATCAAGCCAAACAATATCGCCTTGATCAGGGACATATTTTTTTACCATTCTTCATTTCCCATGGAAGGTCCAGTTTCTATAGCTGAATGCTTATTCTCATTGGTAACTTTTGAAAGTAATTCTGTGAGTGTTTTTTTAGGCGGGTGTATTACGATTTTGCCATCTTCTTCGGTAATTTCAACTAAATTGCCGCTTTTCAAATTAAACTCTTTTACATAAAGAGAAGGAATACGTATTCCGAGACTGTTCCCCCATTTCTGTACTACGGTCTGCATACTTGCGCCCTCTTATTATAAGATATACATTGTATATTTTTTATTCAAGTATACAAATCGCAAAGCAGCGGTTTCATTGAAACCGCTGCACCTATTTTTACGCGAACTTGTAGCCAAAGCGGCGCAAAAGGCCCTTCCGCTCAGTCTTTTCCGCATCCCCTTCCACACCCTTGGGACTGGAGCCGTCTATTACGCCCATGATGCCCCGGCCTTGATCGCTTATAGCCACCACCACCTGTACGGGATTTGCGGTGGCGCAGTAGATCTGGCAGACCTCGGGGCAGGCCTTGATACGGTCCAGCACATTGATGGGATAGGCGTTTTTCATAATGAGATAGAAGGTGTGCCCCGCGCCCACCGTAAGGGCGCAGGATTCGGCGGCCTTAACCAGTTCTGCGTCGTTTCCTTCGCTGCGTACGAGGCAGGGCCCGGAGGCTTCATTAAAGGCTAGGCCAAATTTTACAGCCGGCACCGAAGCGGTCATGATTTCCGCCAGGTCCTCCACGGTTTTGATGAAATGGGACTGGCCCACAATGATATTCAGGTCCTGGGGAACCGGAAGCTGAACCAGATCAAAGGTTATTTGCATGGCAAGCTCCTTACTCATTTTAATTTAAAAGAGGACCTCTACAAGCTACCGCTTGAGAGGTTCTCATCAATATATTTACAGCGTCATTACAGAAGGGCGTCCAGATCGACCTCACAGGCCGTACAGGGCATGGTTACGCCCCAGTTTTCGAGTACCTGGGGGTGAAGTTCGCCGAACACGCCGATGCGGCTGCCCTTGTACAGGATTGCCGCAGCCCGGCCGGGGATAAAACGGCTGTCCTCCGCTTCTTCCACATCGTACTCCCGGGAAAGATAGTAGAAGATAGCCTGTATCTGGCTTGCGACAGTGTTAAAGTTGGCATCCGAGGCAGCATGAACAAAGCCCAGGTGCTGCCGGGTTTTTACCCCATAATTTTCGGTATCATCCCGGTATGCCACCTTACCCACCTCGAAAATCTTGTGGGGGAAGACCGCATGGGCAGATATGGACTCGGAAATCATGAGGGATGCTAACACTGAATCCCGAACATACTCGTAATTCTCGGTCATAGGATTGCTGATTCGAATAATCTGGGACCCGTCCCGCCGCATCTTTTCGATAAAGTCTTTGCCGGACCCCAGATAATTGTAGATCATTTCCTGGTATCCAAGGCCGATCATGCACTCTTTAACCCGGCGCGAGAATTGGGTGATGGGGGTAAGCCGGCCAATGGTAAAGTCCCGGGGTTTAAGGGGCGTAAAAGAGGGAAGGGTGCGGCCTATCATAACGTCCTCTACCACGTCTGCGGCATGGAGGAAGTCGTTTCGGTATTCCGGAGGATAAACCAGGATGCCGGGGCCCTTTTCTGTGGAGCCCGCTTCTTTATCTTCCGCAACATCAGCCTTGCAGCCCATCCGTTCCAGGGCTGCCACACAGGCCTTGGCGTCCAGGGCTTCGCCGAGAAACCGTTCCACCCGCTTCAGCGAGCAGAAGGTTGGTTTCTGGAAATAGTAGGGGAAGGTAACGGTCCTACCAAAGGGTGTATCATAGGGATATTCTACAGTGACCGGATGCACCGTGTAGCCCATATCGGCAAAATCGCAGGCGGTCATGTTCACCGCTAAGGTCAAGGATTCCAGGTCCGTGCCGGTCATTTCGATGAACAGTTCCGAGTCGCCCACCTCTACCGCTCCGATCCGGGCGCTGTTAATGACCGGCGGGAACGAAAGGGTTTCGCCCGCCGAATCGGTGAGATAGGGGAATTTTTTAAAGGATGAAACGATGTAGCCGTATTCCTGGCCCTTGGGGTGTTTTTCGCAGATTTCCCGGAGGGAAAGGGTTTCCTCCAAACCCAGGGGTGTGAATTTGGTGCTATCGGGATCGGCGGCCACATAGCGCACCGGCCACTTGATAAGGCTCGTTCGATAAACCCCCATGGCAATGGAGCGCCGCTTGCGGCCAAAATTCCAGCAGAGTTTTTCCTGGGTTTGGATAATGTCCTTAAGGCGGCTGTCATCGATGGCTTTGCCGCTTACCACATAAGCAGCGATATAGGGCCTGATGTCTTTAAGAGCCGGATCTACAACGACCCGGTAGCGTTGAGATTCCTGAACTGTACCGGGTCGGGAAAAGAATGAATACTGGGGAATACTGCCGCCGCCGTGGATCCGCAGCTGCCGGGCAACGCCGGCGGTAGACCAGAGGTCCGGCCGGTTTGTGTCGTTAAGCTCAATTTTTAAGACCCGTTCTGCTTCGGGTAGTTTTTTGTCTGAATCTTCGTCCAGCTCTGCCTTCGCGCAGGTAAGGGCTTCTTCAAAGGCATCCCGGTTCGGCCAGCGCCGGCCTACGAGACTGTAAAAAAGCTGTTCATTCACTTCTATTTTAGGCATCTTGTTTACTCCATCCTCTGCTACATTTCGGCAGGGCCTTATTCCCGGCTGCTTTCCTTTGCCCGCCTGAGGCGGACATTTTCGATATCATAGCTAAAGAGTTCCCGCAGGTCGTTGAGTCCCAGGGCCATGAGGGCCATACGGTCAATGCCGATACCCCAGGCGGCTACCGGTACGTCTACTCCCAGGGCCTTAGTAACCTCGGGCCGGAAAATGCCGGACCCGCCCAGTTCGAACCAGCCCAGCACCGGGTGTTTTATATGCACCTCTACCGAAGGCTCGGTAAAGGGGAAGTAGCCCGGAACGTATTTAACTTCCTTGGCGCCGGCGACTTCCACGGCAAACATTTCCAGGAAGCCCAGCAGGGTCCTGAGGTTGACCTCTTCTCCGAGAACGATTCCTTCGGTCTGATAAAAGTCCGACAGGTGTGTTGCGTCGACCCGGTCGTAGCGGAAACAACGGGCAATGCCAAAATATTTCCCTGGCACCTTGGCGGTTGGGAGCTGGCGTGCCGAGAGTACGGTTCCCTGGCTCCGCAGTATGAGACGCCGGGTAAATTCCCGGTCAAAGGCATAGTTCCAGCCCCGGCTCCCCGTGTCTCCCCCATTTTCATGGGCTGCGGCTACCCGGGAAAGCCAGGGTTCTTCTATAAATTTTGCCTTGGTCGGTTCTGCCACATAATACACGTCGTGGATATCACGGGCGGAATGGAACTGGGGCATAAAGAGGGCGTCGGAGTTCCAGAATTCGGTTTCCACCAGGGACCCATCGAATTCTTCAAAGCCCAGGGAAACGAGCTTATCCTTTACATCTTCCAAGAATTTTGCATAAGGATTGGAGCGGCCCACAAGGAGGCGGCTTGGCGGAACTTTTACGTTGTAGGAGCGGAAGGCGGCTCCCTTCCAGGCGCCGCTAGCCAGGAGTTCCGGCGTAAGGGTACCGATTTCATCTCCCGTAATGCCTGCCGCTTCCAAGGCTTTGGCAAGCTCTGAATGAGCTTCGGTAAAGGCAAAGACCACCGTTTCCCGCTCGGCGATGCGGAAGGCCGCATCGCTGGCGCCTCGTTTTTTGGCAATGCCGGCCATGACGGCCTTTTCCGGCGCTGTGAGGGCCCCTTCGGCCAGTACGCCGCCACTGGCGGCGGCGGCCTTTTCGAGGATCCGGCGTAGGGTTGCCATTTTTTCAGCAGCCTCACCCTGTGCAGGCAGGCCGTTGTCCAGTATGTCCGCCGCCGCAGCCAGCACGACCCGTTTGGCCTCATCCATGGCAAGAAGTCCCGCCTTAGAGAGGGCTCCAAAGGCGCTGCCAACGTCTTTGTTTTCGATACCGAGAGCCTCGGCAATTTCGGGAAGCCGGAGGCCCTGTTTGGTTTTAAGGAGCTTGAGCATCCGTTCTTCCGGCGTCCCCTGTTCTTTCCACTGGCGGCCCAAATCTGTCAGTTCATAAAAAATACTTGTTTCACGCCTGACTTCCCGTACAAGACCCTTGCTGGAAAGCCACGAAAGGGCCTGATTTCCGTTTCCGCTTTTAAATCCGAGGTCGGATTCTACTTTTTCGATGGTGAGTTCATCCTGCATTCCATAATGCCGGATTATCCGGACTTCGAGGGGATGCAGATTTTTAACCAATGCTTGAGTATCCATGAAAACTCCCAAAAGTCCCGGCCCACATGTCTGTTATTATCCGGGATGTGGGTATACGTTACCCGAGAAGGGCCTTCCTGTAAAGACCGGAGCTGTTATTTGTGGACGATTCTAAAAGTATGCTTCATAATAAGCTGTATGAAATCCCTCACTAAGGAACTCTGGTTCGAGACCAGAAAGAAGCGAGAGTTTATCAACATAACGCCTCAGGTGGCCGACCTCGTTCGGGAATCGGGGGTGCAGGAAGGACTCTGTCTGGTAAATGCTATGCATATTACCGCCAGTGTGTTTATCAATGATGATGAAGGGGGGCTGCATCAGGATTTTGATGCCTGGCTCGAAAAGCTTGCTCCCCATGAGCCGGTCTCTTCCTACCGGCACAATGTGGGCGAGGACAATGCGGATGCCCACATGAAACGCCAGATTATGGGCCGGGAAGTGGTGGTTGCCATTACCCGGGGAGAACTCCATTTTGGTCCCTGGGAACAGATTTTTTACGGCGAATTCGACGGCCAGCGGCGCAAGCGGGTCCTGGTAAAGATTATCGGGGAATAGCGGGCGCGGCGATACATGTTAAGGGTAAGAGGGCTGCAGGGATGCTGCGGAAACTATTCCGGCAGCTAGCTGTTTCTGATGCCCTCAGTAGGCGGGAAAGGGTGAGATGTCGATTACTTCTATATAAAAGGTGGCGCCGCACTGCCAGCGGCCCGCATCCATCCAGTAGCGGGGAAAAGCCGCCAGGGCGACAAAACCGGTACTGTGCTTGGGCCGGTTCCGCTCGGTGCCCCGTAAAAGGGACCGGACTGCTGCGCGGGCCGCATCCTCCAGGGCCTGCTTTTTGCCATCGAGCCAGCCTGCGGCGCCCGGGCCAGCCAGGGGGCCGTTCCCGATGGCCTGCACTTTATTAATGGTCCCGCTCTTCCATTGTTTAATCCTCCGTTCCTGACTTGGGTCGGGCCGGTAATCCATCCATACAAAAAGATAGCTCCCTTCGAGCAGGGCATCGGTAGCAAAGAGTTTTTCGTCGCCGAAGGGGATGGTTCCCTGGTTTTTAAGTTCAAACTGTTCGGGAATGGCCCGGGCCTTTTCGCCTATTTCATAGTCATAGGCCCATCCGTATATCATGGCTCCGAAATAAAGGGCCGCTTCTTCCAAGGCCCGTTTTTGGGCGGTTTTTGTATCCAGCGGATAGGGTTCCTCAATATACTGAATATAAACTGGCTCTAGATCTACCCTGACTTCTCCCCGGAGAACCGTCTGCGGCCAGGCGGGAAGGCTGCTGAGTACTAAAAGGGTGAGCAATGCGGTATGTGCCTTTATGGTTTGCTTGAGCACCGGCTGCTCCTCAAGGGGATTTATTGATTGCAGAGCGCCGCTTAAAGGAGCGGCGTGCAAGGTTTCCTTGTTTTATTTATCGGCGAATCTTAAGATAATGCCAGGGATTCTCTCCATATCGGATGATAAAATAAAGCCATGCAAAGGCAAAACCCGCCAGGTGGGTAAAGTGGGCGACGCCGGAAGCAATGCCGGTAACCGAAAAAAAGAGTTCCAGGGCGGTAAAACCCAAAACCATAACAGGGGCCCGCAGGGGCAGTATGCCCCATAGGTAGACTATGGAATCGGGGAAAAAGGTTGCATAGGCAAGCTGGACTGCAAAGAGGGCCCCCGATGCCCCAAGGAGAAATACCGAGGCAGAACCGGTAAGCAGGAAGAGTCCAAAGGAAAAAAGGCCGGCAAAAAAACCGGTTACCATATAAAATAGGAGAAACTCTTTGGATCCCATTTGCCGTTCAACAGGGGTGCCGAAAAAGAAGAGCCCCAGCATATTAAGCAGCAGATGGGATATGCCTCCGTGGGCGAACATGTAGGTTAAAAACTGCCACACCATGCCGTAGCGGAGCACAAGCTGGGTATTAAGCGATAAATAGACTGTTGCTTCGGGGAAAAGGTTCTGGGCAAGAAACACCAGGAGATTGATCCCAATGAGGACGAGGACCAGATTGTCATAACGGTACCGAAAAGGTTTACGGATAATGGTATTCATGGTACTAACATACTTGAGCGGGGATGACCTGGTCAATCGAAAAGATATACATCGGTGTCGGCAAAAACATAGGTCTGGCAGGCAAGCCGGTCTCCTGCCGCAGGATCCGCTCCAATGGCTGTAAGCCGTTCTGCCTCTTTGGCTGATATACTGTTTGTAACTGTGCTGTCTTTGCTTGTGGCGCTTATTCTGATGCGGCAGGTGCCGCATTGGGCCTTGCCGCCGCAGCGGTGGTGCATGGCAATGCCTGCAGAAAGTAACGAATTAAGCAGCGAAACCGCAGGAGATACGGATATGCGGGAGATCCGGCCATCAATATGATGTACCTTGATTTGTACCATATGCTTCAGTTTTCTAGAAAGGTAACCCGGTTTCTGCCCTGCTGTTTAGATTGATAGAGCGCCCGGTCCGCCCGATCTACTACGGACTTGGGATTGTTATCGATATGCTTGTTGTAACTGGCCACACCGCAGGAAACGGTAATTTTGAGTGTTTGGCCTTCGTACTGGGTTTCCATATCTTCGATGGCTTGCCGGATGCGTTCTGCGATTTTTATAGCCGTTTCGGGGCCATCTTCCGCGATAAGCACCACAAACTCTTCTCCGCCATAGCGGGCCGCAATATCAGTACTGCGAACGTGGTCGGCGATGGTTCTTGCTACCGCAATGAGCACCATATCGCCGCAGGCGTGTCCGTAGGTATCGTTAAATCGCTTAAAGAAATCGATATCCAGCATGATGATGTTAAAGCCCTTGGGCGGCATGTCATTGTTTCCGTAGCGGTCCTGCAGCACGGTGAAGAAGTAGTGCTTCATTTTTAGTTTAGTCATCATGTCGGTGGTGGTCATTTCAAAGAGAAATGCGTTGTTTATGGAAATAGCCGCCAGGGTCGCAATGTTAAGGAGATACTCCCGTTCGTAGGGATCAAATTCGGTCTCGTCGATCCGTTCTCCTAAAATCAGGATGCCGTTTATCTGTCCCTTGGTTTTGAGAGGCACGAGGAGGGACGGTTCCATGGCTTCGATATGCTCAAGTCCTTCCAGGGGGCCGATGCATTTGTGGATGTCCTCCAAGGTGTAGCATCCATAGCGTTCTGCAAAGAGGCGAATGAGCGGGTGGTTTTCTGGAATAGCATACTCTCGGGATAGGTCGATATCAAAACCTTTAAAATTTCTCTGGAGCACAAACTCGGTGGAGTCGAGACCCTTTTTTGCAAAGAGGCCCGCTTTAATAACCTTCATTTGAGCCATACAGATAAAAAGAATTGAGTCTATCAGAATGCTGTAATCCAGGGTTGAGTTGAGGCTTTTTGATATTTCCAGAAGCTGCCGCAGATCGAATATCTGTTTTTCGTAATCCAAGACGTAAGGGGTGAAAGGTTCGGGAGATACTAGATTGCTTTCTACATTATTATGTTCAGATTCTGACATACTACAATATCCTAGCACCCTCTGGTTAGTTTCACAAGGGAGTAAATAAAATCCCTTTATAAATAATCGGCTAATATGTTCTGATACTGCAGTATTGTTTCCGCATGTACCAGTTCATTGCGCAGTGCAGCTCCTCCGGATATCCCTTTAGTGTAGGCGCAGAACTGTTTACGCATTTCCCTGCAGGCAAGATGCTCTCCAATATCTGCGGCTAAACGTTTAAGCTGAGTAAAGCCTGTTTGTATACGTTGTGGGGCTGGCACTGGCTCATAAGTGCCGGTTTCCAGGAGCGATCGGGTTTCGGCAAAAATAAAGGGGTTCCCCATGGCGCCCCGGGCAAACATGACTGCGGCGCAGCCGGTTTCCTTGAGCATCCGCTGGGCATCCTCGGGACTAAACAAGTCACCGGAACCTACCACTGGTACCTTGAGCCGGCTGGCGAGATCGGCGATATGGTCCCAGTTTGCTGAGCCTGAGTACCCCTGGGCGCGGGTGCGGGCATGGAGGGCGACAAGATCAGCTCCGTTTTCCACCGCAACAGCGGCGGCCTCCCGGTAGTTGATGCTGTGTTCGTCCCAGCCTGATCTTATTTTCACGGTAACGGGAACATTCCCAAGGGCTTCCCGGGAAGCCCTTGTTACGGCCGCAACAATCCTGCCAAAGCGGGGAAGGTCTTTCATAAGGGCCGAACCAGCACCGGTTTTAACTACCTTAGGAACCGGACAGCCGCAGTTTATATCCACCGCTTCGGGATGGTACGGGGCTAACCTGAGGGCCGCCTGATACATTACTTCTGGATCGGATCCAAAGAGTTGAATTGCATAGGCCCGCTCGTTTTCAGCCCGGAGGAGCAGGTACTCTGATTTTTTTGAGTCCCTTATCAGGGCTTCCGAAGAAATAAGTTCGGTGCAGGTAAAATTGGCGCCAAATTCGATGCAGACCGAGCGAAATGCCCGGTCTGAGTAACCCGCTACCGGTGCCAGGAATAGATTGCCTTCGAGTTCAAGGCTGCCTATGCTTACCGACCGGTAGAGCGGTTTTTCTGCATCTGTCATGGTTTTTTCCATGTCCAACGATGTTATGCCTGCGGCAGCCCAAAGAACCGGTTAGAGTTTTCCCAAAGGATTGATGCAAGCTCTTCTTCGTCCATTTCAAGCATATCCGCCAGGAAATGGGCCGTGGACGGAAGGTATTTAGGCATGTTTCGTTTGCCCCGGTATTCCGCCGGAACCATAAAGGGGCTTTCCGATTCGATAAGGATCCTATCCAGGGGCAGCATGCGCACCGTTTCGTGGAGATTACGGGCGTTCCGGTATGTTAGGTTCCCTGCAAAAGAGAAATACAGGTTCAGATCCAGAGCTTTCTCGGCATAGGCTGCATCTTCCGAATAGCAGTGGAGCACACCACCCTTGGGCGGCAGCCGGTCCCGGAGTATTTCTAAAACATCCTGTCCTGCTTCCCGGTTGTGAATAATGACAGGCAGATCGAGCTTGGCTGCCAGTTCAAGCTGGGTAATGAATAGTTCTATCTGGGACTTCTTGTCCCCAAATTTACGGAAATAGTCCAATCCGATTTCGCCAATAGCGACAACCCGAGGCAGCCGTACGCTCTGTTCAATGGTCTGAACCCAGTTTTTACCGGGATTCTGTACTTCCGAGGGAGAAACACCGACTGCATGGTATACGTGAGTAGCTGATTTTAAGTTTTCGTATACTTTGACAAAGTCGTGCAGACTGTTACATATCGAAACAATCCGACTTACCGATGCTTGCCGGGCTTCCTGAGTAACAATGAGCTGCTCGATAGGGTCATCATAGATGAGCCCTATGTGGGCGTGAGTATCAAAATACTGCATGGCTTAGTCCAAAAGAATAATGATAGGGGGATTCCAAACTGGATTACTCATAATATAACACAGCATCGATGTATCGTCAACGAAATGCTTGAAACGTGTTGGGAAGCAGCTTTAGATAAGGAAATCAGATAAGGAAAAAAGCTAGTTTTGTAATGGACAAGCAGGGGCTGACAAGTTATACTATTTTTACCGTATTGCTTCGCTAAGGAGTTTATGATGGATAACAGAACCAGTATGCTGCTTTTTCTAGGTCTCGTTGTACTTTTTGCATTTACTTTTGTATTCGGCCTTGATTCTCTGGCCATTCCCAATGTTACTTACGGTATTTTTGCCCTCATCGG
>JAIWNU010000212.1 GCA_020216655.1 Treponema sp.
CCCTTCCGCTGGACCTTTGGTGCAAAGCTCATTCTCTTTTAATCGAGCCTAACGGTACTATTGCCGGCGGAGTGATTCAAGCCCTGCCGGAATAAATCCAGTGCCGGGCAAAGTTACGCAGCCCGTAGCGCGGGACCTATGCAGGTTCCGCGCTTTTTTTATATATCCCAATCTTCTAATGTAAGATCCTCAATTCTGTTAATATGATTTTTATTATTAGTTACAAGCGAAAAATTCATATAGATTGCCGTGGAAGCTATCAAAAGATCCATGTCATCAATTCTGTTTCCTGAAATTTCCAGTTTGGCTTTTAGGTCTCCGAATAATTCAATTATACCTTTGTTAATGTCTATAACAGGAAATAAATCCGCAATACGATTTGCGGTAGCCATATTTCGTTCGGAGTGTTTTGACTTTCTTGCTCCATAAATGAGCTCACCGTAGGTAATCACCGAAATATACTTGGGAATGTTTTGAGTGCTTAGCATCCATTCTTGAACTTTATGGTGCCCTTTAAGACTATAAATAATGATATCAGTATCAATCAAATAGGCCATTGTTTTCCCCAAAACGGTTTGACTGGGTTCTGCTTTTTCTCATGTCATCTACTATTTCATCCGCCGATTTTTCTTCTATCCATGCGCCAGTCAAAGAAAGAAACTCTAATGTTGCATTTTTTAAAGGAAAAGAGGAGTTCAGATAGTTCTCAATTATGGTAACTACTTCTTGACTAATAGAACGATTTTGTCGTTTTGCAGCGGATTTTAATAAATTATATAACCTATCATCAATATCGCGAACTTGTAAGGTTGCCATAATAGACCTCCATTATAAATATATCATAAAAGACATGAAAAAGTAAGCATAATGCATGCGGCTATTGCTCTACAAAAGCTGTACCGGGTCCACATCGATCTCTATATAGACGCCTGAGCTTTTTTTCTCATCATAGGCTGTCATGGCCCGCTTTACCGCCTGGTGGATCCCTGCCATGGCTTTGCCCCGGAGTATGAGCTGCCGCCGGTAGTTTCCAGCGATAATGCTGATGGGGCAGTCTGCGGGGCCGAGAACATCGCAGTCTGCCGGGAGTTCACGCCGCAAAAGCCCTGTAAGGCGCATAATGGCCCGGTCCGCCAGTTCAGCCTGTTTCGACCGGGCTGTGATGCGGATAAGCCGGGTGTAGGGCGGGAAGCCCAGGTCTTTCCGCTGGGCCAGTTCATAGTGATAAAAACCTTCTATATCTGCTTTGCAGGCATAGGTAATGGCCGGATCCTGGGGCCTATAGGTTTGTACTAATACACGGCCGTCGGGAAAGTACCGGCCCGCCCGGCCAGCAACCTGGACTATGAGGGAGAAGGTCCGTTCGGCCGCCCGGAAGTCCGGCAGGTGCAGGGCTGTGTCTGCCAGGACTACCCCCACGAGGCGTACCCCGGGGAAATTAAGCCCCTTGGCGACCATTTGTGTCCCCAGCAGTATATCGATGCCGCCGGCCCGGAACACGTCCAGGGTTTCCCGGAGGCTCCCTTTTTTAGCCGTAGAATCCGCGTCGGCCCGGCGTATGCGGAGGTCTGGAAAGGTCCGCTGAACCTCTTCTTCTATCATTTCGGTGCCAAAACCGGCGAAGCCCGCTTCGAGGGATCCGCATTGGGGACAAGCCTGGGGGGGCACCGCCGAAAAGCCACAGTAATGGCAAACCGCCTTGCCAAGCTGCTTGTGGTAGGTGAGGGAGACGGAGCAATGTTTGCAAGTCAGCTCATAGCCGCACTGGCGGCAGTGGTAGAAGTAGGAAAAACCCCGGCGGTTTAAAAATAAAATGGTTTGTCTGCCAAGCCGGGCGGTCTCCCGTATTTCTTCTTTAAGTTCATTGCTGAGGCATCCTTCGGTTCCTGCTAGGTCCACAATGCGGATGTTCGGCGGGGCTCCTCCCGAAAGGCGGCGGGAAAGGTGGAGCCGCTTTATAGTCCCATCCTCCATGAGTTTCCAGGCCTCCGCCGAGGGGGTGGCGGAGCCCATCACAAGCCGGGCTCCCTGGGCTGCGCAGCGCTTAAAGGCCACCTGCCGGGCATGGTAGCGGGGCGTGTTGCCCGACTTGTAGGAGCCGTCATGTTCCTCATCGATAATGATGAGCCCCAGGTTTTGCACCGGCGCAAAAACGGCGCTGCGGGGCCCCACCACGATGCGAACCTCTCCCCGGCGGATACGGCTCCATTCGGCCAGGCGGGCGCTGCCGGTCATGGCCGAATGGACCGTGGTGGCCACCGCTCCAAAGCGGCGCTGGACCGCTTCTTCTACCTGGTGGGTAAGGGCAATTTCAGGCACCAGGTAGATGACCGATTTGCCCGCGGCGAGCATAGCCTCGGCGGAGCGGAGAAATACCTCGGTTTTGCCCGAGCCCGTGATGCCATAGAGGTAAAACATGTCGGGCCTCGCGGTCCCTTGGGGCTCGTGGTGGGGCCCCGCGACGAGTATGGCATCCAGGGCAAGCTGCTGCTCCTGCGAAAGGTCCAGAGGTTTTTCCGCGATCTGCACTTCCTCGTCTAATAGGCTTTCAGGGCTTGTTTCGCGGCGGCCTGAGGGGATCATCGTGGCCAGGGCTTCTCCGGTACCGCAGAGGTAGTAGCTTGCCATCCAGAGGGCGAGTTCTATTTCATCGGGCCCAAAGATCGGTTCTTTATCCACCACCCGGCGGATTTTCTTGAGTCCGCTTTCAGGAATTCCTTCTGGCAGTGTTTCCCGCTCACCGATAACATAACCCAGCACTTCCCGACGGCCAAAGGGGGCCATGACCCGTTTTCCTACCGCAGTCTCGCCCTTGTCGTCCTGGGCGTAGGTGAAGCGCTGCTGGAGCGGTACGTCAAAAACCAGTTCAAAATACACTAGGATTGCTCCTCGGAGCGGCCTTGAATGCCCTGGGTATTACCCTCGGTAATACTGTTCAGAAAGGAGCGGAGCTGTTTTAGATCCTCCCAAGCAGGCCGCTTAAGGCTTTCGTCCCTGAGGAGGGCGCTGGGATGATAGGTCGGAAGGAGGGGAATCCCCTGATATTCAAAGAAACGGCCCCGCAAACGGCTGATGCCCTCGCTCGTGCCAAGCAGCGCCTGGGTGGGCACCCGGCCCACGGTCAGTATGGCCCGGGGCTTAAGCAGGGCAAGTTGACGGTGCAAAAAGGGTGCGCAGGCTGAAATCTCCTCTGGTTCCGGGTCCCGGTTGTTCGGCGGCCTGCATTTTACCACGTTGGCGATAAAGCAATTAGTGTTCCGGTCCAGATTGATGGCCATCAGCATCTTGTCCAAAAGCTGACCCGCCCGGCCCACAAAGGGCCTCCCGGTGCTGTCTTCATCGGCCCCAGGGCCCTCGCCGATGACAAGCACCAGGGGCTGTTTGACCCCTTCGCCGGGAACTGCGTTGTGCCTCCCTTGGCAGAGTCCGCAGGCGGTGCAGCGGCGAACATCCTGGGCAACCCGTTCAAGACTGTCATCAATCTGCTCATCAATATGGTATGCTTCCCGTTCCTGCCTGTACCCGCTTCCGAGGTAATCCGAAACAAGGTCCAGGAAGGCCAGGGCTTGTAGTTTTTCGTCCCGAGTCATAGTCCTATTGAAACCTATGGGCCGAGAAAACGCAAGGGGTTTGTATTCTTGAGCGCTTCTGCTACACTGGAGCTATGAAGACCGGTACCCTGCATCTTGTCCCCAGTCCTATCGGTATGTCGATGGATATACTTGCCCCCTATATCCGTTCTGTTTTGGAATCGGTGCCCTATATTATCGCGGAGAATGAAAAAACGGTCCGCCGTTTCCTTGCAAGCCAGGTTTCGCCGCAGCATCTTGCGGCCAAGGAATGGGCGACCCTGGACGAGCATACCCCTTTCCAGGATATTCCCGCGCTCCTCGCCCCGCTGCTTGCGGGCCGGGACGGGGCCCTTATTTCCGAGGCGGGCCTTCCCTGCGTGGCAGACCCGGGCTCCGCCCTGGTTTCCCTGGCCCATGCGCACCATATCCGGGTCATACCCCATCCCGGCCCTTCATCAATTTTTCAGACCCTGATGGCCAGCGGCCTTAACGGCCAGCGTTTTATGTTCGAAGGCTACCTGCCCATTCCGGAACAGGAAAGGCTTGCCCGGCTCCGTTCCCTTGAGCAGCTTTCGTCCCGGGAAGGAATGACTATTCTCTGGATAGAAACTCCCTACCGGGTCATGAGTCTTTTTGCAAGCCTCTGTAAGGCCCTCCGGGGAGAGACGAGGCTTACTATCGGCCAAGCCCTTATGACCGAAGAAGAATCTATCTATACCTGTACCGTAGATGAATGGAAGCGGCTAGCCCCGGAACTTCGCAAGAGTCCCACCGTCTTTGCCATCCAGGCCCTGGAGGCGGTTTCGCAGCCCTATCGTTCAGGCCATGAGCATAGGCGGCCTCAATATAAAAAAAGATGAGCCAATTTCTAAAGTCGGTTACTACCACTAATTCGGAACTAGCCAAAATCGTCGATAAGGATCCATTTACTTGGACAGATTTTCCAAAAGATATCGATGGTTCAAGAAAAATAAAAGATGCCTACAAGGATGCTTTGGGAATAAAAAATGGCTATAAACTGCTACAGCTTGCAAAAATAGAATTTGAAAATGTCTATACCTATGGGAACCTCGTTCCAGGCAAAATGCTGCATGAGGCATACACTATCTCACTTGAAAATAAGGATCCCTTTCTAGCCTATTATATTCTTGTGTATGATTTTGAACATAATTTGTTTACCCTGGTAAATCCCCGGGAAATGATTGCAAAAATTTACAATATAGGTTTGGAACGCAAGGAAGCAGGGCTTTTGCATCGGCTTGCTGATTATTTGGATTCGCATAGGGACTTTTACGAATTAAAGGAAATCGGTGGTCTGCCGAAAGAAATGCACCAGAAAGCCCTTTTTATAAACAATAAGGATTATCGCCCCTATCCAAATCTTTATGACAGTCCTGAAAATGAAAAACCCCTAGATAGATATCCGATAACATGGAAAGATTTTCCGACCGATATATCGAGTCCTTCAGAGATGAGCGTTGCTTATGCAAATGCAGAAAAGGAAAATAATGGATATCGCATAATCCAACTTGCTCAGGTTCAGCAAGATAAGCAGCTGCTTACCAAAACAAGTTCTCTTGATATGATTAAAAAAGCCTTAACGATAGCTCAATATAATAAGGATCCCTATTTGGTATTATATGTGGTGGTATTTGCAAAGAAAAATAATATATTTACCGAGGCTGATCTTGCAAAGTTTGCTTTAGATGTATATGACATCAGCATTGCTCGCCGTGACTCATCTCCGTTGTATTTGCTTTATTATTATGAAAAGATGTATGATTTTATACCGGACTTAAAGCCGCGGGAAATCATGCTGAAGGCTAGTGAAATTGGCAATTTATATAAAGAAAAAAAACTAGTGGGTATAGACTATATTTAATACTCATTACCCGAGCCGTATGCAGCCGCAGGCTGCGAGCTTATCCGCCATAATAGCCAGGGCCCCTAAAGGGCGGTACTCCTCCCAGGGACACTCGTGTTCCATATTGATGAGGGCCTCCACAGCGGGGGCCAGGTCGTTTTGGCTATGAAGCCGGTTTCCCAGGGCGGTAGCCCAGGCATCGGCGGCGGCGGCATTTTTTGCGATGACCAGGGCAGCGTCGGCCTTGCCGAAACTGATCGAGGGGCCCACCGTGCCAGATGAACAGGCAAGGCCGCAGGGGGAAAGTTCTGGCGGTACGATGACCGACACTTTTCCTGAAAGGGATGAAAGCCCCGCATAGATCTGGACTGGCAGGGGCTCCCGTACCGAGATCCAGTAGTCGCCGCCGTTTTCGATTACCAGTTCTGCAAAGCCGAACTCGTTTTGCAAGGTATTGCCTAAAGCGTTTACCGCCGCGCTGGCCGCCGCACTGGCTGCGGCGCTGGCTGCGGCGGGCGCCACAGCTCCGGCTA
>JAIWNU010000213.1 GCA_020216655.1 Treponema sp.
ATGCTCAATGCGATTGCACTGGGGTGAAATGTTCTTTTACAGAGGTAGGATATGCGTCACCTTTCTCTCGATCCCCTGGTGGAACAGGCCGGATACGGTCCGTTCCAGCGCCGGCTTCTGTGGGTGTGCGGTCTTGGTTGGGCCGCCGATGCCATGGAAGTAATGCTCGTTTCCTTTGCTTTGCCTGCTATGGCGGCGGAGTGGGCCCTATCGGCGGCCCAAAAGGGCCTCCTTGCCACGGCTCTCTTTGTCGGTATGTTTGCCGGAGCCCTTATTTGGGGCCGCATCTCCGATGTGGTGGGCCGCAAGTTCGGTTTTATGGCCACCATCGGCATCGATTCGGTCTTTGGTTTACTGTCGGCCTTTTCCCCTAATTTCGCAGTTTTCCTCGTCCTGCGCATGCTCACCGGTTTTGGCGTGGGCGGAACGTTACCGGTGGACTATGCGGTTTTTGCAGAATTCCTGCCCGCCAAAGACCGGGGGAAGCGGCTCGTGCTTCTTGAGTCCTTTTGGGCTTTCGGTACCCTCGCCGCGGCCGGAGCCGCCTGGCTTATTGTGCCCCGTCTGGGCTGGCGTGCCCTCTTTGCGGTTTCGGCCCTGCCAGGACTCCTGCTCTTTGCGGTCCGTTCCTTTGTTCCCGAGTCTCCCCGGTATCTGGCGGTCTCCGGCCGCGGCGAGGAGGCCCTTCGGGTCATTGAAACCGTGGCCCGCCGCAACGGAAAAGAACTGAAACTGGATGCTTCCGGCGCAGAACAGGCTGCCGATGCGGGGCAGGAGACGAAATCCAGAGTGCTGGATCTCTTTTCCCGGGAGCTTTGGATAACGACCCTCCTTTTATGGGCTATATGGTTTTTCATATCCATAGGCTATTACGGTATTTTTACCTGGATACCCTCCTGGCTCAGGACCAAGGGCTTTTCTCTTCCCGCAGTGTACCCCTATTCGTACTTTATGGCCCTGGCCCAGCTTCCTGGATATTTCTCTGCTGCATATCTGGTTGAAAAAATCGGCCGGCGCTTCACTCTGGGGATCTATCTTGCAGGAAGCGGCATCGGCGCCCTTGCATTTTCCCTTGCCGTAAGCCCCGTGGGTATAGTGGTTTCTGCTCTTGTGCTGTCCTTTTTTGCCCTCGGCGCCTGGGGTGCCCTCTATGCATATACTCCCGAAGCCTATCCCACGATTATCAGAACCACCGGCATCGGCAGCGCGAGCAGCATGACCCGCATTGCCGGCATGATTGCCCCTTTTGTGGGAGCCCTCCTGGCAGGGGCTTCATTAACCGCAGCCCTGGGGCTCTTTGCTGCGGCCTATGGAATTGCGGCCCTGGCGGCATTTCTGCTTCCCCATGAAACCTGGGGAGCAGCGCTGGAAGACGCCTAAAAGGGTAAATGTTGGGGGGCGATGCTTCAGTTGCCTGGACAAGAAAATTTCTAGGTCTAGGTTGCCCTTCGGCCCCGGGCGATAATGAGTTTCCCCGAACGAACGCTTTCCAGGATGCCGTACTGTTCAAGCATGACCTGGAAGGCGTTTAGTTTGGCCGATTTTCCAGTTGCTTCGAAGGTAATAGAATCATCGGTCAGGTCCACGCTTCGGGCTTTAAAATGGTCTGCAATTTGCAACAGTTCAGTCCGCTGTTCTTTGCTGCAGGCCACCTTGATGAATAGCAATTCTCCCTCCACCACATCCTCTCCCGTATGATCCGCCACATGGATGACATCTACCAGTTTACCGAGCTGCTTGATAATCTGGGCAAGGGGTTCCTTATTTCCCCGGGCTACCAGATTCATGCGAGAAAAGGCATTGTCGTGGGTTGGAGACACCACGACGCTGTCCAGGTTATAACCCCGGCGGGAAAAGACCAGGGCTATGCGTATGAGAACCCCCGGTTTGTTCGATACCAGGAGACTAATACTGTGCTGTTCCATCGTAGAATTCATCAGGTACTCCCCTTCGGTTTTTCTATTGGTCCCGAGGGCCGTCCGAGCAGCATGGCGCTGTAATCGGAGCCTGCGGGTATCATGGGAAACACGTTCTCTTCCTGGGCTACCTCTGCATGGACGATGCAGGGCCCCTGGTAAGCAAGAGCCTTGCCAAGTATCGGCTCAACTTCATCAACAGAACGTATTCTAAAGCCTGCCATGCCATAGCTTTCGGCAAGCTTGACAAAATCGGGGTTATGTTCCAGGGCAACACCGGATAGCCGGTTGTTAAAGAAAATATCCTGCCACTGCCGGACCATGCCGAGGTATTTATTATCTATAATGATAATTTTTACCGGTGTTTTCTGTATCATGGCGGTGGATAGCTCAAATTCGGTCATCTGGAAGCCACCGTCTCCCACAATGGCTAAAACCTGGGCGTCCGGCCGGGCAAGCTGGGCTCCGATTGCGGCGGGAAAACCAAATCCCATGGTCCCCGCTCCTCCCGAACTGATCCAGTTACGGCCCCCATCAGTTTTGTAGTATTGGGCTGCCCACATTTGATGCTGACCTACGTCGGTGCTTACGATTGCTTTCCCCTTGGTCAGCCGATACAGGGTATCGATGACGAGCCGGGCAGAGAGTTCCTGTGGGTTGTAGCTAAGGGCAAAGTCCTTTTTCCAAACTTGTATTTGATTAAGCCATACAGCGGTGTCCCCTGGCCGCGCCAGGGCCATGAGGGCGGAGACCGCCTCTTTTGCGTCGGCGTTGATAAAGCAGTCAACCGGAACCTGGCGGTTTTCTTCTGCGGGATCGATATCTATATGGATTTTTATTGCCCCGCTGCAGAAGGTTTTCGGATTGCCCGTAATGCGGTCATCGAATCGGGAACCCACTGATAGTATCAGGTCGCAGTCCCGGACGGCATAATTGGCGTAGGCCGTGCCGTGCATTCCGAGCATACCCAGGGAAAGCTCATGGGTTTCAGGAAAGACTCCTTTGCCGAGGAGCGTGGAGACTACGGGAATTTTTAATTTTTCTGCCAGGTGTCGCACCTCGGTTTCAGCTCCGGATATGACGGCTCCGTGCCCTACAAGGAGTACTGGCCGTTTGGCCGCCGAAAGGGCCGATGCAGCGCATTCGATTTGGTGTTCATCAAAATCTTGAACGGTTTTGTAACCCGGCAGGTCCATGCCAACCGTAAAGTCCGGCCTGCAGCGGGCGGATGATACATCCTTAGGGACATCGATAAGCACCGGTCCAGGTCTGCCGCTGGATGCAAGATAAAACGCTTCCTTCATGATGCGGGGCAGTTGGGCGGCATCCTTTACCAGGTATGAGTGTTTGACCACAGGATAGCTGATACCGGAAACGTCGGCTTCCTGAAATGCGTCGAGCCCCAGGTTTGCGGTGATCGTCTGACCGCATATGACGATGAGGGGCACCGAATCCATGTGGGCCGTCAGTAGTCCGGTGATGGCATTGGTTGCCCCGGGGCCGCTTGTTACCAGCGCGACCCCGACCTTGCCGCTTGCCCGGGCATAGCCGTCTGCCATGTGGACTGCGCCCTGTTCGTGGCGGCTCAAAACTAGTTGGATTGGTGAATCTAAGAGGGCATCGAATAAGGGAATGTTTGCTCCCCCAGGATAGCCGAATATATGGGTAAGCCCGTGCTGTTCGCAGGACGCGATTATCGCCTGAGCCCCGGTCATGATTTCATCGTTCATGGCACAAATCCTTTAAGGTAGGGGATGGAATCCGCAATAGCAGCGATGCGGTTAGGGTTGTTTGCCAGGGTGGCTAGGGTATCCCAGGTCCCGGCTAAAAATTTCTGTCTGTGGCTTTCGTTCATTACAATTGGAAATGCAAGGATCAGTTCAGGTTGATGAAAGCCTCCTCGATGATGGTCTCCAGCGCCGGTCTGTGGCCGTTCTGCCCGCACCTGAAGCATTTCAATATCCAATGTTACCAGAAGTTCCGGTTCCGCTTCAGCAAAGCCCTGGAGCTGCTGGACTATATTCCCCGATGCCATCGCCGTCGGGATGCCGATAGCAGCGCAGTTCCCTGCAAAAATGTCGGCAAAACTTTCTCCCAGAATTGCTTTGATGCCCCAGCGAGCCAGAGCCTGGGGTGCGTGTTCCCGTGAAGAGCCGCATCCGAAATTTCGGTTTACCACCAGGATTTCAGCTCCCTTGTAACGGACATCGTTAAAGGGATGGGCTTTTTCTCGGCCCTGTTCATCATAACGCTCATCTCTGAAAGCCTGTTCTCCCAGTCCCTCAAAGGTAACACAGCGGAGGAAACGGGCGGGAATGATGCGGTCCGTGTCGATATCATCTCCTTTAAGGGGAACCGGCCGGCCCTGTATAGTCAGAATTCTCGGATCTGTCATGGCAAAAACTCCCGTACATCGGCAATGGAACCCCTGATTGCTGCGGCTGCAACCATGGCGGGGCTCATGAGCATGGTCCGCCCCCGGGCAGAGCCCTGACGGCCTATAAAATTCCGGTTCGATGAGGACGCGCAAAGTTCATTCCCCTGAAGCCGGTCTGGATTCATGGCAAGACACATGGAGCAGCCCGCCTGGCGCCACTGGAACCCCGCCTCAGTAAAGATCCGGTCCAGCCCTTCTGCCTCGGCGGCGGCTTTAACCTGTTCAGAGCCGGGAACCACGAGGGCCTTCACTCCCGGATCTACTTTTCTTCCCCGCAGGACCGCCGCCGCCTCCCTGAGGTCACTGAGCCTTCCGTTGGTACAGCTCCCGATAAATGCGACCTGAATCGGAGTACCCAGCACCGATTCTCCTGCCTTTAATCCCATATGGTCATAGGCTGATCGGGCAAGTTCCGCATCTTCACCAAGACTTTCCGGTTTGGGGAGTCTTTCTGTGATGGCAATACCCTGTCCTGGCGTAATTCCCCAGGTAACCATGGGCTCAAGTCGTGATACATCAATGGAAACTTCATCCTCATATTCCGCATCCGGATCGGATGCCATGGAAAGCCAGTAAGCTTTTGCGGCCTCAAAGGCTGCTCCCTGGGGCGCATAGGGTTTTCCCCGCAGGTATTCTACGGTGATCTTGTCGGGATTAATGTAACCGCAGCGGGCTCCGCCTTCTATACTCATATTGCAGAGGGTGAGCCGGCCCTCCATGCCAAGCTGCTCTATGGCTTCCCCTGCATATTCGTAGGCGTACCCGATGCCACCTTTAACACCGAGCCGGGCGATGAGGGCCAGAATAAAGTCCTTTGCGTAGATTCCCCGTCCCGGTGAACCGATAAAATTGATGCGCCTCACCCTGGGTTTCGAGATTGCCAAGGTCTGGGTTGCAAGCACATCCCGAATCTGACTTGTTCCAATTCCGAATGCCACAGCCCCCAAGGCGCCGTGGGTTGAGGTGTGGGAATCGCCGCAGACAATGGTCATACCCGGCTGAGTAAGACCCAGTTCAGGACCGATTACATGGACAATGCCCTGTTTGCCGCTTCCCCAAGAAAAAAATCGTATACCCTGATCTTCGGTGTTTTGTTCCAGTGCAGTGAGCATCTCCTCTGCAAGGCTATCCTTGAGCGGCCGTACTGTATCGTCCGTAGGTACAATGTGGTCTACGGTGGCTACGGTCCGTTCTGGGTAGGCTACCTTAAAACCCCGTTCGCGGATCATGGCGAAGGCCTGGGGAGAGGTAACCTCATGGATCAGGTGAAGACCTATGAAGAGCTGGTCTTCGCCTGAGGGGAGGGTGCCAATTTTATGGAGTTCCCATACCTTGTCGAGCAATGTTTTACCCATCAATCTGCTCCTATAAAAAGTCAACCGGGAGGTTGACGATTTTAACTCATAGAGACCGGCAACGCCGATCATGCGGTTTTCGCTATGGAGA
The DNA here is from genome assembly GCA_020216655.1 of Treponema sp. Classification (GTDB taxonomy): domain Bacteria; phylum Spirochaetota; class Spirochaetia; order Treponematales; family Breznakiellaceae; genus Gracilinema. Next base: position 5,800 of record JAIWNU010000213.1, read on the forward strand.
TCCGCAT
>JAIWNU010000214.1 GCA_020216655.1 Treponema sp.
GCCTAAGTACGGGTTTTGCAACGCTTGTGTCCGGTGCAAGCAGGACTAGTCTGTTTTGTGATGTCCTCTGGGTCTGCCAGAAGACATACAAACCAGAATCATCAAATATGGGTCTGCAAAAGGTAGCATCCCCGCTTGTCACTGAAAGATCTGTATCTTCCCAGTCCAAACCTCTTTTCTGGGCCATATACACACGATTTTGGCCCCGTCGGTTATCAAACCAGAAGAGGGTCCAGCGCTCCTTAATATTAAGGACTACCGGGTTATTTGCATACACCCCCCGGGGACTGATCTGCTCTGCCTCTCCGATAATTTGACCATCCGGTTTCAATTCCACACCATAAATCTGGGGATTTCCGTTCGTAGGTCTCCGTTCCCATGCAAGATAAAGACTTTTACCTGAGCCAAGGATAAAGGGCCGCTGGTTATCAAAATTTTCTGGTTCCCGCCGACTTGTCACATAGGGATCAACAAAATTGGTAATCTGCCGGGGGGCTGACCAGGTACGGCCCCCATCGGAACTGGTCACCAGAAAGAGCTGAAAGGTTGGCCGGACTTCTCCGGTAAGGGCCTGAAAGACCACATAATCGACAGAGCCAAGACTTGTATGGCTGGGTAAAAAGGTCAGCTTGAGACGCTGATCGGCAACAATGGGAGCAAAGTCAGTCCAATCCCGGCCATTGTCAGACCGGGCGTAAAAGAGGGAGAGGCTTTGGTCCTGTCCCCGGGTGATAAAAAGCAAGTACCCCCCATCGGCCCGGGCAACAATACGGGGCGCAAGAGAAGAATTTATATCTCCTTTAAGTCGATAGGATGAAAAACTTTCCCCCTTATCTTCGGATAACAGAATTTCCGTTTCACCGGAGAGAAGACCTACGGCAATGACAATACGGTCCCTGGCATCCACTACGGCAGAAGCGATAGGAGGTTCGAGGCCTGAATACGGATAGGGACCGGCTATCGAACGCTTTACGGACCATGATCCATCCGGGGTTTTAATTGCCATGGACAGGCTGATAGCGGATGCGGTGGATTCCTGCCAAAGCAACAGAGAAAGCTTCCCGTTAGACGAAGTTACCGGGAACCTCGCAGGACCGGGGCTAAAGATTATGGGATTTTCCCAATAAAAGACATCCTGGGCATCCACAAACGGGATAGCAAAGAGGAATAAAAGACCAAAGAGTAAAAGTTGATAAGGCCCCGGATGTTTTTTCATAGCCTCGACTGAATCCTTTTTTGCAGTTCTACCAGTTTGGTGGAGTTTCTATTCTTTGGATCCTGCAACAGTTGTTCAACGATTGCAAGGGCCACAATGGTATTGCCGTTCTGCAATTCCTGGACAGCCCGCTGGTATTCCCGTTCTGCAGCGCTGGAGAGCACCACCGTTGCCTGGCCGCCCACATCGGTTTGTATCCGGTCCTTAAGTGCGATAGCCTGCTCATTGTTGGGATTCAGCTTAAGAGCTTCATTGAGCTGTGCCAGAGCCACCGGAAACTGGCTCCGGGTATTTGCATCGATAATACGCCGGGCAGCCGCAGTCAGTTCATTGGAACGGGCAATAGCCTTAGGATCCGGGGGCGGCAGCCTGAGCCCGAGCTGAATTTCGGCTTTTTCGATGATAGTCTTGATTCCCGGATAATTGGGATTAATGGTGTACAGGTCCTGAAGTTCCGCATACCCTTCCTGAGGTTGGACTGCGAGCTTAGCCTGAGCGTCACTCAGGCGCTGTCTAAAGTTGGCAGAAAAAGCAGCAGGGTCTATAAGCTGATCAATCTGAAGTTCCAAAAGCCCCGCGTCCTGATTAAGGGGAAAGAGGATGCGCACTTCCTGGATCTTTGTACGGGCTATGGCAAACTGTTCAAGAGCTTCGGTTCTTTTTTTTGCGGCCAGGAGCGCCTTGCCGGTCTCAAAAGCTTTTTGGGCAGCGCTGAGAAGCTGGCTCATTTCTGGATACAACGGAGCGGTAACCGGAATGGTCCGGCCGGTCTTTATAGAAAGAGCACTGCGGGCAAGGGTAAGCCAATAGGCCACTTCCGGTTCATCTTCCACATTGGTGGTCTTCCAGCGGCTCTGGGCCTGCAACAGTGTTTCCTCAGCCTTGGTAAAATCCCCATTAAAATAGCTCTTTTTCGCCTCCGTAATAAGCCGGCGTACATCCCGAACCACCGTCTCATTTTCTGTCTTGGAAATTTCCGCAGCAAGGGAAAGGAGCCGCTGATCCCGCAGGGTTCGCAGATCCGCTGCTTCTTGGACAGCCAGGGATGCATCATACCGTTCCCCCGACTGCTGCAGGCGCTGCCGAGCAAGGTCAAAATTAAGATTTTTTAATGCCGTCTGGGCTTCCAGGAAACGACGGTCCCCTTCCAGCCTTAATGTCTCGGCCAACGCAACTTGCTGCTGAGCCGAGGCGATATTGGTTTTTGTTTTACCCTGGAGGGTCTCAAGGGCTGTTAACAATGAAACGGTTTCCTGCTGGAGTTCTTGAATCACTTCCGCTTGCCGTATGGGTACCGGCTCCGCATTATAGGCAGAAAGAACAGTCCGGACCTTTTGAATATCAGCGGCAAGAAGCCGATCCAGATCGGTGAGTAAGGGAAGACTTTCCTTTGGATATTTTGCCAAATAGGAATTTCCCTGTTGCTGTGTTATCTGTACCCCCTGCAGAAGCCCAAAGGCTTTCTGGAACGCCCCATCCCGGGCAGCTAGCCGATTGTTAATTCCTGCATTTTCTATAATAAATCGCTGAGACGCAAGAGTAAGCTCCTGTTTATTTATCAATTGGGTCAGATACGCTAAATGTTCTATTGATTTTTGAATGCGTTCTACCGCAGTTTCTATTGAGAGTGCGTTGTTCGCATAATTTTCATAGCTTTTTAACCTTGATGCAGCAACGGTTTCGCTGGCCGTTACATAATTTTTAAGGTCTAAAATGGCTGATCTCAGATTGGCAAGACCAGCGATGGTATTGTCATCCGAAGCGCGTCCAGCCTGCCAAGTATCAAACACTGAATTCTGCTGTCCTGATAAATCCAGTAAATCCTTAAGGGCCTTGTAATAAGACGCCATGATACCGGTATTTTCCAAAAGGCCCTGAACAGCAAGATAGACAGGGACTTTGTTTTTTACAATACTTTTACCATAGACGGACACCTGATCCTGAAATTCCTTAACGGCCATGGAAGACCAGACAGAAAGGAGCCGTAAGGCAAAATCGCTGGATTGCCGCAGCTGTTCTATCATGGGGCTTTGCAGGGCTACAGGATTAGCCTGGTAGGCTTTTTCAAATCCAGTATACATGGTGTCCAATTTTTGAACCGTCGCAGTTTCCAAAGCATTGACACCCTTTACCCAGAAGGTATCCATGGCTCCCACGATACCTTCCGGCTGAATTTCAGTTTTCCGGCCAAGGATAAAACGGAAGGCAAAGGGCAGGAACGAGCTGTCTCCCAGATTTGCATCGGCGCTTTGCAGCAAGAGGAATTGACCTTGGAACCCAAGACCGACAGATGACGCGGTATTGCGCATGGATGCGAATTGGAGCAGCAGCGGTTCCAGTTCAGCATAGGCTGCAAGGATGGGCGCAAAATCACTGTTATAATCAAATGCATTTGTCAGATTGATGAATGTATCTATTCGTTTTTGCAATTCAGGCAGTAGTGTGCTAAAGGTACCAAGGTTCTGCTGAATAGTCTTGAGCCCCTGTTTTACATTATTTTCGATAATCTCGCCGTAACCAGCTTGATAAAATTCTTCCTGATACAATGAAAAACCATCGGAATAACGGCGGGCAGCACCTACATAGTCCCCCTTGTCTATGAGCGACCTGCCTTCGGCCATTATTTTCTCGAATTGGGCACGGTTATAGGTAAACAGGGCTGTTTCCTTTGTTTTTAGAATGAATTCCCGGGCCGCCCGGTTTGGCGCCGCTTCGAGGCTTTCCAATTGGCGGATCATGGCCAGTTTCCGCTCATCATTTGTGGGGTCCGTTACCAGCACATTGAGCAGATCCCCCGCAATCGCATTATACTCTTCCCTCAATTTTACGATTCTTTGCAATCTTCGCTGGGCATCATCAAACCGATCGGGATTCTTTTTAATAAATTGGGTTAAAAGTAGTATGGCTTCATTGTATTTCCGTTCTGCGATAAGGGTATCTGCGGTTGCCAGGGTATCTTCCTTCTGCCCCCCCGCATAGACCTTCCCCTGGCCATATACCATCATTACAATTATGGCCGCCACAAGGAGAATGGGGGAGAATCTCGTTTTTAGGAACCGCTTCATGTGCAAGGTTTACCCATTACTACCTTATCGGAGCTATTACTTTTATCCTATACAGTAGAAATATATATCAAACTGATATATATTTACAGTGAGCACCAATGAAGCGAACCTTTCATCTTTTCTTATCAGCTTATTTCTTTCTCACCTTTTCGCTGTATGCCCTTGATATAAACAACTCGTTTTATGGGTCCGTTACCGATTATATACTTGCCATTAATGGAATTGATTCGAATCAGGGATTGACCGCCCTGCCGGTGCTCTCTATTCCTATGGGGGGCCGTTCTGAAGGGCTTGCCACCGCCTTCGCCGCCGTGGCCGACGATGCTTCCTTTATCGAATGGAATCCCGCAGGGTCTTCCATGATGGCCAATACGGAACTTTCTTTTTATCATAACAACTGGATTGCGGACACTAAAATTGAAGGGCTTGTCTATACCCAGCGTTTTGGTAATTTTGGCTTCAGCGCCGGCGGGAAATGGCTGTATGTACCCTTTACTGAATACAATGATTTTGGCGACCGGGCATCCAAGGGTTTTTATTCAGAAGCGGTTGCCATAGTTAATGGATCCTATAATTTTTTTTCCGGATATTATTTTAGCGGCCTATCCCTGGGAGCCAATCTCAAAGCTGCACTGAGACTCGTTCCGGACTATTCTGACGATCAGGGAGCCATTCGCACCGGTTCAGGGGCAAGCCAGTCGGCCCTGGCTCCTATGATAGATATTGGGGCATTGAGCCGTTTCAATTTTTTGAAATGGTATTACAGCAGGGAACGAAATAGTTCGGTGGCCCTGGTGATAAAAAACATAGGATTTCCCGTCCAGGGAGATCCCCTGCCAACGGAAGCGGTATTTGCATTGGCCTACAAACCAATCCGGCCGATCCAGTGGTCCTTTGACGGAACAATTCCCATAAACCTCTCTGATCCGGCTCTATCGGAAAAACCCTATTGGGCAACTGGCTTGTCTGCCCAGATAACCGAATTCCTATCCATGAGGACTGGACTCTTATTCAAATCAGGGAATATCCGCATCACCTTAGGAAGCGCGGTCCTGGTTGATACCATTGCGGTAGACATTAACTATACATTAGATCTCTTAACCCAACTGCAGCCCCTTAACAGGGTAAGCGTGGGAGCTAAATTTAATTTTGGAGATCAGGGCCGGGGCGAACGGGCAAAACAGGTTGAAGCCTATTATCTAGCCGGACTGGAAGCCTATGCGCGGGGCGAAACTGAGGCGGCAATTAAAAACTGGGAAGCGGCCCTTAAAATAGACCCCCGCTATGACCCTGCAAAAGAAGGGTTAAGAGCCATCCTAGGGACGGAAGCCCTTTCCAAACGCATACAGGAAATCCAAAAAATCGAATAAATAAAGCTTTTACCGCTTCTTTCTGAATACCCGGTAG
>JAIWNU010000215.1 GCA_020216655.1 Treponema sp.
CGCTTTCCGCGTCCATATTTGCGGTAGGCTCATCTAAAACCAGTATTTCCGGTTCCGCAGCAAGGGCACGGGCGACAAGCACCCTGCGGCGCTGCCCCCCGGATAGGGCCCCGTAGGGCCGGCGGGCCAGGTCAAGAATTTCTACCTGTTCCATGGCCTTTTGAACCGCCTGTTCATCATCCTTATTCCAGGCCCGCCCTATGGGCTTGAGGCGGCCCATGCGGATCACCTCATACACCGAGATGGGAAAGCTTTTATCAAAGTCCGCGTGCTGGGGAACATAGCCAATACGGGAACGGCTTTCCTTTGGTTCTTTCCCAAGGACTTCAATATTTCCTTTCCCAGCCTGTTCAAGTCCCAAAAGCAGTTTAAGTATGGTAGACTTCCCCGCACCATTCGGACCAACGAGGGCAATAAACTCTCCTCGGTGTACATGGAAATTTACATTTTCCAATACCGGAACAGTGCTGTAGGAAAAAGCTACCTGATTAAACTGAATGACTACCGGTTCTTTGTTTTGCACAATGCTTGTTCCTCATTTTACGGTTTTTTTAAGAGCTTCGCCCATCAATTTTATATTATTCATCCAGTCTGCTGCCAAGGGGTCCAGGGGAACAACCTGGGCGTTTAAGCTTTCGGCTATGGTTTTTGCCGCTGTTGTCGGAAACTGGGCTTGTACAAAGATTACTTTAACTTGTTCCGCCTGTGCTTCTTGAATAATCTGAGCAAGGGTCTGGGCGCTGGGCTCCTTGCCGCCCGTTTCTATTGCCTCCTGTTGTATTCCAAATTCATCAAAGAAATAGCCAAAGGCTGGGTGGAAAACGAACACCTTGGTGCCCCGTAAAGGCGCTAGGTCCGCATCAAGCTGGTTAAAGAGCCTGTCTATTTCGCCTGCCAAGGCATTATACCGGTTTTCATAGAGGGCTGCATTTCCCGGGAGCAGTTTTGCCAAAGTATCCTTGATATGCCGTGCCATGATTTTCGCGTTTTCCCTTCCCAGCCAGGTATGCCGGTCAATTTCCATTGTTTCCGCCGAACCGGCAGGCGCAGCCGTTTCCGTATTGTGTTCTTCCTCATGGTTATGGTCTTCCAGCATACGGAATTGTACTCCTAGAGTTCCATCCACTATGAGGAGCGAAGGGTAGAGCGAAGCAATCTTGGGTTTAAGGCCGATCTCAAAGTCGGTGTTGGAAAGAATCCATGCAGAAGCACGGGAGAGGGCTTCCATCTGTTTGGGACTTGGTTCGTAGCTGTGGGGGCTTTGTCCGGGGCCCACAAGGACCAGAGCTTGCACCGAATCGCCGCCGATACGTTCCACGAAGTAGCTTTGGGGGAGGATGCTCACCGCAATAATTGGCTTAGATCTTCCGGCTTCAGTCTTTTCGTTGGTTTTTGGTGCGCAGCCAGAGAAAGAAAGAGCAATAAGCGATGCTATGCTTATCAATAGAATATAAGATTGATGACCCTTAATGTATTTCATGCACATACTCCTGCAAACGATTTGCAAAATCTTGGGGTAAATATACTGTTCCATGGGATAAAATGCAAGCGGTTTGCAAAGTTAAAAGTTACGTTTCTTTTTTAATGATTGGATACATGATTTTTTTTACAACAATAGATAAATATACAAGAAGGGGATGTCCTTAACTTATTGGACATCCCTTTCTTGATTAGCTTTATTAACCCTTATGCTAGAGCTTTATTCATAAATGACCGCTTTTACTTCTGGAGAGTCCAGGTTGGATTTATCAGCCCATACATAACCAGAGTCTACCCGTTTGGGTGGGGTTTCACCTTTAAGAGCCCGAACTGCCCATTCTACGGTCTTATAGCCCATGAGCACCGGGTTCTGTTGCACTGCGCCGAGCATAAGGCCGCTGCGGATAGCATCGAGTTGGAGCTTACCAGAATCATAACCAACAACTACCAGCTTGCCTTCCATTTTAAGTTCCTTAACAGCATTCACTATTCCAATAGCTGAACCTTCGTTGGCGCCAAAATATCCTTTAAGATCCGGATTTCCGTTGATAACCGCCTTAGCGATTTCTGTGGATTTCAGATGGTCTCCGCCGCCGTACTGGGGTTCCAAAACCTGAATGTTAGGATATTTTTCTTTCATTCGTTTCAAGAAACCATCTCGCCGATCAATACCAGTGCGGCTGGTCTGGTCGTGTACGAGAATGGCTACCTTACCCTTAAAGCCAATTGCTTCAGCCAGTTTGTCCGCTGCTACACCAGCAGCTACGATATTGTCAGTCGAAACTGTGGTAAGAGGAATGTCTGAATCAACTCCGGAGTCAAAAGCAATGATGGGAATCTTCTTCGCCTGGGCTTGCTGCAGGAGAGGAATGGCTGCCTTGCTGTCCAGGGCTGCAATGCCGAGTGCCTTGGGGTTTTTTCCAAGGGCTGCCTGGAGCATTTCTATCTGTTTATCAACCTGAGCTTCCGATTCAGGCCCTTCGAAGGTGATGTCCACATTAAGATCCTTAGCAGCATTTTCTGCACCTTTTTTTACCGCCTGCCAGAATTGATGTTGGAATCCTTTGGAAATGAGCGGTATGTAGGTCTTTCCGCTCCCCGCAGCTTTGTCGCCCTGTCCGGAAGCAAAGGCTCCCAGACCTACCATGCTGATGCAGAGTACTAGTAACAAGAGCTTTTTCATTTGTCTCTCCTCCCTTTTTAAGTTTGGTCTTTGCAGGAAGCCCATCAACGAAGGACTCGTACCCTGTCTAGACCTGTTTCTGTATGTGTTGGCCATTGCTATTTATGCTTTGGCCATAGAAACCTGGTACAAAATCTATTTCACCTTCCGGCGTAGAATATCCAAATACACAGCACCAATAACGATGAGTCCTGTTACTACCATTTGCCATTCCTGAGGAACTGACAGGATTCTAAGCCCATTGGTAAGAACCGTGATAATGAAGGCCCCAATAACGGTTCCTAAAATACCTCCTTCGCCACCAGAAAGGGATGTACCGCCGATGACTGCCGCTGCGATGGCATCCAGTTCATATCCTGCGCCAAGGGCTGGCTGGGCTGACTGGAGCCGGCTTGCCATAACAATACCTGCTACTCCAGCAAAGGCACCTCCTAAGGCGTAAATGGCGATTTTCCAAGCATCAGTATTAATACCTGAAAGTCGTGTTGCTTCTTCGTTACTGCCTATAGCATAGGTATAGCGACCAAGAATTGTTTTAGAAAGGATAAAGGCTGCGATAAGAGCCATGGCAAAGAAAATGATAACCCCCAGAGGAATCCCCACAATTGGCATTGCAGCGATAAGACCGAACACAGGTTTATCAACAAAATAGATAGGCTTTGTTCCTGAGAGAACAAGGTTAAGACCTTTGGTAATCATCATCATACCAAGGGTTGCAATAAAAGGCGGAATTTTTAGTTTAGCGATCGAGAGCCCATTTATAAATCCACAAAGTGCTCCTGCTAAGATCCCTGCAAGAATTCCTAATGGAATCGGTAGCCCCCACATGGTGATGAAAACCCCTGCCATGACCGAACCAAAGGTCATGACTGTTCCAACCGAAAGATCTATACCGCCGGTGATAATGATAAAGGTAATACCGACCGCAAGGATTCCGTTTACAGACGTGGCAAGTAAAATACCGATTAAATTGTTGAATTCAAAGAAATAAGGTGATGCAAGACTAAAAATCAATATAAGAAGAATGAGGCTGGCAAAAGCAAGCAAGGTCTGGGTTGTCTTTGAGTTCAGCCGTTTTTTTGTTAGTTCTTTCGTTGTCATGTTATTTCTATCCTCCCTTAGTTTCTCATCGTTGCGTAATACATTATTTTTTCTTGACTGCATTCAGAAGCTGGGAGCACTCCAGTTACTTTTCCTTCGCACATTACCAAAACTCGGTGACTCATTCTGAGTATCTCAGGAAGCTCGGAGGAAATCATGATAATCGACTTACCTTCATCGGCCAGTTCGTTTAGTAATTTGTAGATTTCACTTTTTGCGCCTACATCAATACCACGGGTAGGTTCATCAAATATAAGAATGTCACAGTCGCGAACGAGCCATTTGCTTATGACAACTTTCTGTTGGTTGCCACCAGAAAGATTTTTTGCGATCTGGTTAATGCTTGGTGTTTTTGTTTTAAGTCGTTCTACAAATTCCTGGGCAACCTTTCTGGTTTTTTTAACATCTACGGTTCCAATAGGGGTAATGAACCGTTCAAAGGCCGCCATAACAGTATTGGTTTCTACACTCAAATTTAGTGCGAGCCCATACTGCTTGCGGTCCTCAGATAAATATCCCAAGCCATGCCGTACCGCATCCTTTGGGTGCTTGATATCTACCTGTTTGCCCTTAATATAAATTTCGCCGCTATCCTTTGGGTCTGCGCCAAAGATCGCCCGGGCTGTTTCAGTTCTCCCCGCTCCTAATAGGCCGGCAAAACCGAGTATTTCTCCTTTATGGAGCTTAAAGGAAACGTTTCGGACCTTGTTTCCCTGGTTAAGGTTTTTTACTTCAAGAACGACTTCGTTTTTAGTTGTGTCTCCATGGGCATGAGCTGTATCGTACACTTCACGGCCAACCATCTGGGCTATGATCTGATCAATAGTGATTTCTTTTATTGGCGTTGTGGCTATGTAATGACCGTCCCTCATTACTGTTACCCGGTCACAGATCTGCTTTATTTCTTCCATACGGTGGGTAATGTATACTATCCCCTTACCTTGTTCTTTTAAGTGACGGATAACCTTAAAAAGATCTTCGATTTCAGAGTCACTCAGAGCAGATGTGGGTTCATCCATAATAAGCACATCCATGTTGTAGGAAAGAGCTTTAGCGATTTCTACCATCTGCTGTTTCGCTACTGTAAGTTCAGCTATTTTGACTTTGGGATCCAGTTCAAGATGGATCAATTCAAAGAGCTGCCGGGTTTTTTCATTAATAGTCTTGTCGTCTACGAGAAAGGGTATTCTTTGTGAATGTTCTCGACCTATAAATATGTTTTGGGCTGCCGAGAGATGCTTCATAAGGTTAAGTTCCTGGTGAATGATACTAATGCCATGAAGCTGAGCTTGTTTGGTATTATGAAATTCTACCAGTTCTCCACGTATTTTGATGATACCGCTATCTTTTTTATATACTCCGGAAAGAATTTTCATCAATGTGGACTTCCCCGCACCGTTTTCTCCCACCAATGCGTGGATTTCTCCACGTTTTAGTTCAAACTGACAGGAAGAAAGGGCATGGACACCCGGGAAGCTTTTTTCAATCCCTTCCATACGAACAAGTACTGTATCCATTACTGTTACACCTCATCCTGATTATGGAAGGGAGTTACAGTATCGTACATTCATGATTCTATGAAGAATGGTTAAAATTCTATTCAATGAAAGGAAACAGGAGTTTTTGGTTTTCTGGAAGGTACATATTGTTCGGGGTAATAAGAACAGACCCCGTATCGATAAACCGAGCCTGCTTTATTTTATTAACCGCCGCAATGGCTGCTTTAACCGCGAGGTAACCCATATTAAATGGTTTTTGAATAACCGTAGCTTGTAGAACCCCTCGTTCCATAAATTGTATTTCTGAAAGAGAATTATCGAACCCAAAAAGTTTGACCTTTCCCGCCATTCCTGCTTGTTCGATAGCCTGAGCTGCTCCAATAACTGAGATTTCATTCATTGCCAAAATGGCTGC
>JAIWNU010000216.1 GCA_020216655.1 Treponema sp.
CATTTCAAGATGTAATTTTTTAAGTATTTCATAACTTTCTTCTATAACTCGCTGTTCCTCTTCCTTTGTCCTTGGATCACGAACTATAGCATTCAGGATACCCGCTTTTAAACTGTTATGACGACCGATCATAACATTTTCCAGAACGCTCATGTTGTTAAAGAGGCGAATATTCTGGAATGTACGGGCTAAACCCAATTGATTTATAACATTGGGTTTTTGTCCTTGTATTTTCTTTAGACCCTCTCCAGAAGCTGTACCATTCCGTGCTATAGCAATGGTACCCTCCGTTGGAGTATAGACGCCGGTAATACAGTTAAATATGGTAGTTTTGCCCGCACCGTTGGGACCTATGAGGGCTGCAATTTCACCCTTTTTAATATACATAGACACAGAATCGATGGCCCGTAATCCGCCAAACACCATAGAAAGGTCTTCTATCACCAGTATTGCGTTTCCATCAATGTTCATTTTCCAGCTCCCAAGGATGCTTTATTGTCCGGCTTTCCTGCAAAAGTGTACTGTTTTCTATGCCTTGGCAATAATCCGTCAGACTTGAATATAATAACTAAGATCATCGCCACACCATAAATCAGCATACGGTACTGGGCCAGGGGTCTAAAATATTCAGGCAGTAATTTCAAGAGCATAGCACCCCCTATTGCTCCCGGAATAGACCCGGTACCGCCGATAACAATGGCCATAAGAATCATTATGGATTCCCAAAGGGTAAAGCTGTCCGGGTTGATGTAGGTAGTTTGGGCTGCAAGCACCACTCCTGCAATACCGGCAAAAAAAGCGCCCAATGCAAAGGTGATGAGCTTATTGCGAACCAAATCTATTCCCATGGCCTGACAGGCAATTTCATCTTCCCGCATGGCTTCCAACGCACGGCCAACCCTGGAGTCTTCTATTCTGCGTACGACGAATATAGTAAAGAGCACCAGAACCACTACGATATAATAGATATATACCGCAGCTTCACGGGGAGAGAGTTTCATACCAAAAAACCAGGGCCGTGGTATAAGGCTAATACCCGTGGCCCCGCCGGTAATCTGGCCAGAGTTCTGGAGCACCATTCGGACTATTTCTCCAAAGGCTAATGTGATAATTGCAAGATAGTCTCCGCGAAGACGAAGCACCGGGAGACTCAGCAAAATGCCGAACACTGTGGCAATAAGGCCAGCCAACGGAAGGGCAATCCAAAAAAGCCAGCCCGTATCAATGCCTGCACTGACAAAGAGAGGACCGATATACTTCCACAAAAAGCCGTACGTATAGGCCCCGACTGCAAAGAATGCCGCATACCCAAGATTGAGCAAGCCCCCAAGACCAACCACAATATTGAGACCTAAAGCCAGAATCACATAGATAAAGGCGGTAATCATAACATTGGTATGGTACATACCAAACAAAAAGGGATATAAACCTACAAAACCGCCTAACACTAAAAGACTGCCGTATTTTACGGCTCTATTTTCTAGATAGCCCTGAACTTTGCTTTGAATTTTATAGCTCAGCGTCTCTTGAATATTCTTATCTGCACGATGCTCGTTCCAATGCAAAGCCCGTTTCCATAAAAATGAGAGGACAAAGGCACCGATGGCAATAACAGGAACCAAGTTCCATCGGAATTGTATTAAAGCCTTTCCCCCGGTTACATTCACTTTCATGACCATGAGCGGGAAAAGCAAAACTAAAAACCAGACCGCATTACCCAAGGCTTTTATAAGTTCAACAAAAATTGAGCGTAGTTTCATGCTTTACACCTTCTGTTTTTGGTTTTTCCCGAGTATGCCATCGGGCTTTAACACCAAAATTAAAATCAGTATAACAAAGGCAAACGCATCTTCATAATCACTGGAGATGTATCCCGTTCCCAAACTTTCAGTCCAACCGAGAATAAAACTTCCCAGCACCGCACCAGGAATACTGCCAATTCCTCCGAGTACAGCGGCAACAAAGGCCTTTATACCAGCAACAAACCCGATGTAGTAATTGATTTGTCCCATATAAGAGCAAATGAGAACGCCGCCGATTGCAGCGAGGGATGAGCCAATGATAAAGGTGATGGAAATAACCTGATTGATATTTACTCCGACGAGCTGGGCCATGTCTTTATCTTGAGCAGTAGCACGCATGGCTTTGCCAATACGGGTAAACTTAATAAGCAAGGTTAAAAAAACCATGATAACCGCGGTTATAATCAGAATAATAAACTGAGTAGAATTTATATATTGCCTAAAGGGCTGCAGGAATGCAATTTCTGGTAAATAAGAAGGATAGGAAAGATATTTTTCAGTTTGAGCCAATAACACAAAATTTTGCAAAATCATAGAAATACCGATAGCACTAATCAGCGCAGACAGCCGGGGCTTATTCCGCAAAGGCCTATATGCAATCCGTTCAATGGTAAAACCAAAAGCCGCAGAAAATAATACAGCCAGCACAACAGATAATAAGAGCACCATCCACACAGGCATCCCGATGGTATAAAAGTAACCGCCAAAAATTAATGCGGTAAAACCGCCAATCATATATACTTCACCATGGGCAAAATTGATGAGCTGGATTATACCGTACACCATGGTATACCCAAGAGCAATCAGCGCATAGATTGACCCTTTTGCGGTACCGCTTAAAAAAAGCTTAAGAAAATAGTCCATACAGTGATCCTTCAGAATGCCGTTAAAAAATGAGCCGTTCCAGCTAAAGAGCCAGAACGGCTTAAATATCTATTACAAATACATTACTTCAGTTCTACGTATTTTCCATTCTGAACCTGGAACACGGAGAAACCGAAACCGATAACATCACCCTTCTTATCAAAGCTGATTTTTCCGAGGGGAGTCTCTACATATTCAGAACGAAGCGCAGCGCTCACCTTTTCGTAATCGGTAGTACCAGCCTTAGCAATTGCATTGGTGATTGCAAGGGTAGCAGCATAGGCATTCAGGAAGAAAGCGCCGGGCTCTTCGCCGAATTTTTTCTTGTGTTCTTCAACAGCAGCAATGGCAAGCGGATTAGCAGAAGTATCCATGGGGCCAGTAGCATAAACGCCTTCAGCATATTTGCCGGCCACTTCAATAAAGGTGTTATCTTTTACACCGTCATCAGAGATAAAGGGAACATTCATACCCTTATCTTTCATCTGCTGAATAAGTTTTGAAGCCTCAGGATGATATCCACCCCAGACAACACCATCGACCTTTGCATTGCCAATCTTATTTACAACGGCAGAATAGTCAGGAGCTCCAGGATTCACACCTTCAAACAGGGCTACCTTTACTCCCTGCTCTTCTGCAAATTGTTTTACCAGTTCAGCGAATCCCTTTCCATAATCGCCCTTGTCATGAAGGACAGCAATGGTCTTAAGCTTCAGAGTCTGGGCGAGGAAGGTTGCAGCCAGTTTTGCCTGAGCATCATCCGGAGCAATGGTGCGGAAGAAATTGGGATATTCGCCACTCTGGGTAAGAGGCGGATTGGTCGCAGAGGGAGAAATAGTGATTACTTTTGAATCTTTATAAATACCAAGAGCAGATTTGGTTGCACCAGAGCAGATATGGCCGATAACAGCCACCACATTGTTGCTTACCAACTTGGAAGCAGCATTAGTAGCAAGTTCTGGCTTGCACTGATCATCTTCAATGACAAGCTCGATCATGCGACCATTAATTCCACCCTTTGCGTTCACCGCTTCAGCCACAAGTTTCGCAGCATTAACTGAAGGCAAACCATAGGAAGCCAGATCACCGGAATGAGCGCCGGCAACACCAATTTTAATTGCGCTGGTATCTTTTTTCTGACAGCCAGTCGCGACCAGAGCAATAGACGCGGCCAATACAGCAAGAATGACAATACTACGTTTCATGCCATTAGTCCTCCTGCCTATTGTATACTCAATTTTTATACTACTTGTCTAGGGGATTTTGCATATTTTTTGCATATTTATTTAATTTCTTAATTTTTACTTCACAAATATAAGTGATACTATTTATAATCATTTGAAATTGGCTCAGTTTAAAATAAAAAAAGGGATGTCCTCAACATATTGGACATCCCTTTTCTTGCACGCAACATGCAGCCTTACACAGCCTTACCATGCTTAAGCGCAGCTTTACAGGTTTTGCAAATCTTAACCTTTGCGCCGTTTACTTCCTGTTCATACAGAACCTTGACATTGCTGCGCTTGCAAACCGGGCATACACCCCGTCCATGCGCAGGCAACTCTCTGATCCCTTTACCTCTGTGAGCCTTGGACATATGGGCTTCCTCCCTTATTTAGCTTCAGCCTTCTCGGTCTTAGATTTAGAAGCCTTTTTTGCTTCCTTAGTCTCTTTCTTTTCTTCTTTTTTGGCAGTTTCTTTTTTGGCTTTTTTATCAGCCTTTTCATCCTTTTCAGGAAGCTTATAATCCACCAGTTCAAGAATAACCATTTCGGCTGCGTCGCCTGACCGTTCACCTAATTTCAGAATCCTGGTATATCCACCGGGACGATCTTTCATTCGGAGGGCAATGTTGGTAAACAACTTGGTTACCATGTCCTCATCAAAAAGCCTGCGAGCAACCAACCGCCTGTTATGAACGGTATCTTCCTTCGCCCTTGTAATCAGTTTTTCAGCTGAACGCCGAATTTCAAGAGCCTTCGCTTTAGTGGTCGTAATCCGCTCGTATTTTAACAATGCGGTCACCATATTGCGATGAAGGGCTTTCCGATGAGCTGCGGTACGCTCCAGGCGATTAAAGCCAATCTTATGCTTCATCTTCTTCTTCCTTCTCAGCGGTTAATTTTACTGAATTTTTGAGAACACTATAATCGGTCATTCCAAGAGAAAGATTCCATTCTTTAAGCTTTTCCTTGATCTCTTGCAATGATTTCTTCCCAAAATTCCGAGTTTTAGCGATATCGTCTTCGGTTTTCCTTGTCAGTTCGCCGATAGTACGGATGTTCGCATTTTTCAAACAATTTGATGAACGGACAGAAAGTTCAAGCTCTTCGACAGGGGTATTCAGAATCTGCCGAATACGCTCATCCCCCTCATCCAACTCATCTTCGGAACCCAGGTTGTTCTCATCAAAATTGATAAAGACCGATAAATGATCCTTTGCAATTTTTGCAGCCTCTGCGAGCGCATCATCCGGACGAATGGTTCCATCAGTCCAGACTTCGAGGATCAATTTATCATAATCGCTTCGCTGACCAACCCGGGTCGGTTCTACGGAATACTTAACCTTTTTAACCGGAGAAAATATTGCGTCCATAGGAATAGTTCCTATGACTTCAATATATTTTTCATTTACCTCTGAAGGCACATAACCCCGGCCAAGGTCAACCTGGACTTCAAGTTCGATACGGGCATCATCCATCAGTGTCATAATATGCTGACCCTGACTGAGAACCTCTAGCTGGCCCGGTCGGCTAACATCATCACTTTTAATTTCGCACTGACCTTTCCATTCATAGAGCAGAGTATCCTGCTCTACTTCCTCAGGCAGCTTGAGCCTCATCTGTTTCAGATTATTGATGACCTCAAGAGTATCTTCGACTATATTCGGAATATTTTCGAATTCGCTGGATACTATATGAGGAACACCATCCTTGTCATAGGAGGTAATCTTAACAGCGGTAATGGCATATCCGTGAA
>JAIWNU010000217.1 GCA_020216655.1 Treponema sp.
TAGGCTACACTCTCATCTGGGGTATGTTCCCCCGATGGAGGTAGGTAACAAAGGCGCTTAATATGCTGTCCACTTTTTCGGGTAAAGTCCATTGTTTCTAAATATTCTTTCAGTGTATTGAATTCATGAATAGTCTTTGATCCTTGTAATAATTCTTGGTACACAAAAGTATTGATACCATATGGAATGCCATGTTCCACAAGCTCATCAAATAATTTTGCAGGTCCTGATTCAATACCTTTGAAATAATCAATGAGAACAGAGGTATCAACTAAAATCATTGGCCAACTCGCATTTTTTTATAGTCATAATCATCTGCAAATTGGATTTTACCTTTTAATTCTCGCAGGTTTTTCATTTTTCTAGATCTCACAAATTCCTTGAGTGCAGTTTCAATCAATTCTTTTTTAGTGCGAATATTTTCAGCGTATTTAAATGCCTCATCAACAAGATTATCATCAAGAACGATATTGGTTCGCATTTTATACACCTCTCTATGTGTATGATAATACACATTCAAGTTACAATCAAGCCCACGCAGACGCACTTTTATGCTATACTCTCCCTATGCCACTAATACGTACCGTAAACGATGCTGACGGGCCTGCCATCGCCAGGCTCTACAATTATTATGTCCGGGAAACCACGGTTACCTTCGAGGAAGAACCGGTTTCGGACCGGGAAATGCTCCGCCGGATTGATGAAATTACCGCCCAATTCCCCTGGCTTGTCTACGAGCTTGATGACCGTGTAGCCGGTTTTGCCTATGCCGGCAAGTGGAAGGGCCGCTCTGCCTACCGCTACACCGTGGAATCCACCGTCTATGTAAACCGGGACTTCTGCGGCCGGGGCATCGGAACGGCCCTGTACACCCGGCTTCTTGAGGGCTTGCGGGAACAGGGCATTCACCTGGTGATTGCGGGAATAGCCATGCCAAATCCAGCGAGCCAGGCCTTGCACGAACGCTTTGGTTTTCGCAAGGTCGGAGAGTTTACCGAGGTGGGCTATAAATTCGGCACCTGGCTCAATGTGGGCTACTGGGAAAAAAGCCTGTGAAACAGTCTCCGTTCATCAATTTGATACTCTTCTTATTTCTGTTGATGAGCCCCCTCTGGGCCCAGGAGGGAGCTTCCGGTTCCGCCGCAGGTGGTCCGACAGAGGCCCCGGCAGGTGCCCTGGCTGCCGAAAGCCCGCCGGTACTCAGGGGCGTGTATTTTACCGAAACGGGCTGCGGCCACTGCGATGCTTTCCTGTATGTGCAAAAGCAAAAGATGGAAGCCGCTTCGGGGGTGCGGCTTGAACTGGAAACCTACGATATACTTTCCGCCGAGGGCTACCAGCGCTGCGTCGATATGCTTGCCCAGCGGGGACTTGCTTTTACAGTGTTTCCGGTTCTCTTTGTGGGTCATAACGTGTACCGGGGCTCCACCGAAATAGAGCAGAATGTTCCTTTAGAACTGGCAGCTTTTAAGGAGACCGGCACATTCCGGCCAGCGGTAATCCCTGCCTCGCCTGAAGCCTCTGGCCGGTCCGCCGCGTCCCAGGCTGGCGGTGCCGCGTTACTTAAGGCTGCAAACCCCGCTGGAGCGGCGGCCCTCAGCGCTGGAAACACGCTGGGAACCCTCGCCACCATCCTCGCCGCAGGGCTCCTGGATGGCATTAACCCCTGCGCCTTTTCGACCCTGCTCTTCTTTCTCTCCTTTATAGCCCTGAGGCGGACGGACCGGCGCTCCCTGTTCCTGGTGGGCCTCTCCTTTATCGGCTCGGTGTTCCTCGCCTATATGCTCATCGGCTTCGGCTTCCTGCAGGTTCTGCGCTCCATCCTGTCCGCTGGCCGGGCCACCTATGTGGTTAAGGTCATAGTCTCTGCCCTTGCCACGCTTCTCGTGATTCTCAATATCCGGGATGCGATGCTTGCCCGGCAGGGAAGGGCGGGGGACTCGGCGCTGCAGCTTCCTGCGCCGCTTAAACGGCTCTCCCACCGGGTTATCCGGTCCTTTTCGGCGCTGCCCCTCTATGTGCTGGGTGCGGCAGCTTCCGGTTTTCTTGTGTCACTTATCGAACTAGCCTGTACCGGTCAGGTGTACCTTCCTACCCTGGTGTACCTTAACCAGTCAGCCCTGAGCCATTGGAGCGTCTTTCTGCTCCTCCTCTACAATCTAGGCTTTATCCTCCCCCTCGTATTGGTCTTTGTGCTATACCTTTTCGGTCTCCGGCATGAAAAGCTCCGCGCCTGGTATGGCAGCCGCATTGCCCTGGTCCGTACCCTTACGGCACTCCTCTTTCTTATAATGGGCATTGTGGTGTGGGTGTAGCCTCAGGGCCTACAAACCGAGCCGCGCTCCAAGAAGTTGGTCTCGCCCCAAGAAGCTGGCTAAGGGCGCCGTGCCCTGGCTCCGGGCAGGGAACTGGAATATACTGTTTATAAACATGCAGAGGAGGTTTCTGAATGGAACAGGATATTCGCTGGATTCAAAGGTTTGATAATTTTAAGCGGGCCTTTACACTTCTGCGGGAAGTCCTGCTCTCTACCGATGATATTACTTCCCTGCCATCCATCGTTAAGGAAGGCATTATCAAGCGTTTTGAATATACCTTTGAACTTGCCTGGAAAACTTTAAAAGATAAAATGATAGAAGATGGACTAGTGATCGACAAAATCTCCCCAAAATATGTATTCAAGATTGCGTACCAAAGTAAATATATCAATGATATTGATATATGGCTCGAAATGGTAAATGACAGAAATCTCATGAGCCATACCTATGATTTTGCAAAATTTGATGAGGTCCTATTACGTCTTAAAAACCGCTATTATCCCCTGTTAGATGGTCTATTTGATTTTTTTATTGAGGAACAGCTGCAGTGAATTGCGGACTTACGGATCGTGAAATTACACTACTTCGTAGCATTCTCATGAAATATATAAAACGATACACCCCAGAGCGATGTTGACCTGGTGATAAAGAACAGCCCTGTTGTAGAGCGCCATATGCTGGTGTTGTCTTGTTTGATTTTGGTAAAGTAAGCTAATACTTCTTGCTTCTTGCTTCTCGCTGCCACTCAAACTATGCTTGTTGTGCGAGGAGTTTCCATGGCCTATATTCTTTTAGATCTTTTGGTTTTGCTTTTTCCTCTGGCCCTCTCCTTTGACCGGAAAGTCGCCTTTTACAAAAGCTGGCCTGCGGTTTTTCCTACGATCTTAGTTATTCTTCTGCTGTTCGGCTCCTGGGATGTCTGGAAAACCTCTATTGGGGTGTGGTCCTTCAGTGTCCAGTATGCCGGCACCTGGCGTCTTATGGGTTTACCCGCCGGCGAGTGGCTGTTTTTTATCTGTGTTCCCTACGCATGTATCTTTATTTTAGCCTGTGTACGATCCTATATTCAGGATCATCAATTACCGATTCCCCTGTGGTTGTGGTATGTTTTGTCGGGGGCTTTTATCCTTGCTGGCCTTCTTTTAATGCACAAAACTTATACGGGAATTGTTTTCCTTTCGGTTGCGGCGGCCATTCTCGCGGTGCGGATACTCTCACCAAATAATTTCCGCTCTTCGAATTTCTGGATAGCCCTCGCCATTACCTATGTGCCCTTTTTAATCGCTAATGGTGTTCTTACCGGTCTTCCGGTAGTTTTATACGACAATAGCCGTAACCTGAATATCCGGGTAGGCCCCATACCTATTGAGGATTTCTTTTTTAGCCTATCCATGCTGCTGCTTTCATTTGCCCTCTATGATTTTTTTGGCCGAAAGCAAGAAAAACATAGCTTACATAAGAGAGTAACTGCTCTTGAGTAATTCATTACATAATTATACTATATTCCATTATGCCAACAATTAAAGACATTGCAAAAGAAGCTAAGGTAAGTCCAACTACAGTCTCGAATGTTATCCATGGCAAAACGTCCCATGTTGCAAAGGAGACCGTTGAACGTATAACGAAAATTATAGAAGCTTACAATTATACACCAAGCTTAACCGCACGATCATTGGTTAGCAAATCGTCAAAAATTATTGGTGTGATTAATCATCTCATACCTGACCAGAAGGGTAATTTTTTAGAAGATCCCTTCCATGGCGCTTTTGTCGGCGGAATAGAAAAAGCCCTGCGTGAGCGAGGCTATTTTATGCTGGTCCGGACGGTAGAAGATGAGCAGGAACTGCTGCAGGTTTTCCGGAATTGGAATATGGATGGAGTAATATTAACAGGCCTCTTTGAAGATACATTTTTTGCTCAGCTTATCCGTACGGATAAACCAATTGTACTTGTAGATAGCTATGTAGAAAATAAAAAGGTTTTTAATGTAGGTTTGGATGACTACCGAGGCGGTTATATTGCTACTGAATATTTAATTAATCATGGACATAAAAATATAGTTTTTGCTTCCCCTCATATCCAGCATCAAGGTGTTCTAGAAGAGCGTTTTCGCGGTTATCAAGACGCACTTACTCATGCGGGGCTACCTATTCGCAGGGAAAATGTATACGAACATGAGATGACCATCAATGAAGGACAGGAACTTGGCCGTGAACTGGCAAAGAGAAAGGACATTACCGCAATATTTGCTTCCGCAGATATGCTTGCTGCAGGAATTATCAGCGGACTGCAGGAAGCGGGAGTAAAAGTCCCTGATGAAATATCAGTAATTGGCTTTGATGATTTATATATTAGCCGCGTGACTTCTCCTCAACTCACCACCATTCATCAGGATGTAACATTAAAAGGGGTAACCGCCGCTAACATGATGGTAGATTTTCTGGAAGGTAAACCTATAATAACCCGTCATGTGGTTATGCCTGTGTCTATTGTTGAACGGGCATCGGTTCGTTCTCTTGTCTAGTGTATTTGTATGATTAAATTTTTTCGTTACCATAGCACACATTTTTTCTTCTTAAACAACAAAAGCGGCGATCAGTGGCTCGCCATAGATGCTGGCTGGCCTTGTACCTTCCAAGAATACCGTCATAATCTTAAAAACCTTAATATAAAAATTGATGAACTCACCTATCTTATTGTGACACATTTCCATCTTGACCATGCAGGGCTTTTGGGAGAGCTTCAGAAGACACCGATTGTTCCTTTAGTATTAGATTTCCAGCTGTCTTATATCGATGACATGGAACGAACAATTCTAAAAAATAAAGATTACAAGGAATACAAACGTATAGATATGCTCGGTTTGCATATAATGGCCCTTGAGAATCTAAACCAACATTTAGCTCAAACAGGATTTCCAGTCCATGTAGAAACTGCAGATGCCCATTCTCCCGATCATATTTGTCTCATTACTGACCAAGGGGAAGCAATTATCGGGGATCTGCCGCCAATCAACCAAATTATGCCCGATGATGAAAAAGGAACCGAAAACTGGACTAGGATCCTATCCAGAGGCGTCTCTGTGGTTTATCCTAGCCATGCGGAACCTTTCTACCCTTAATTATTTTCGCTTAAGATGAAACGACATTTAATCCCAGATTTCAAGTTAGCAAATTCCAAACGCTCTGAATTTAAAAAAAACAAATATCTTAAATTTTTTATTCGCGCTCTGCCAGAATAGAAGTCACCTAAGTTAGAATAAAGGAGAGGTGATCTATGGCTCGTTATAGCGCACAGTTTCGGAATACGGTACTT
>JAIWNU010000218.1 GCA_020216655.1 Treponema sp.
ATGACGAACAGTAACCTAGCTGTCCCGGTCTTCCGGTCCAGTATACTCTATCCACCGACCCTCCCGGATGAGCTTTTTATCATGCCTCCTTTAAGCCCCAGGGGGCTTCTCTATGCTTTCATTCGTCATCAGGCAGTTTTCTTGTGGCCCCCACATCGGCACTCTGAACAAAACGGGAGTATACCCTAAGGGCTTCGCTTACCTGTCGGTCCCGGCTGCGGGGCGTAAAAGCTTTTTTGCCCCGCTTCTTTTCTTCCCTCCTTCTAGCTTCCAGTTCTTCATTCTTCACTATCAGATTGATGGACCGGTCTCGGATGGAAATGTCGATGCAGTCTCCATCCCGAACGAGGGCTAGTTCTCCGCCGGCGGCTGCCTCGGGACTGATATGGCCGATGGAGAGCCCGCTTGTGCCGCCGGAGAAACGGCCGTCTGTAATGAGAGCACAGGCTTTGCCAAGACCCCGGCTCTTGAGGTAGCTTGTGGGATAAAGCATTTCCTGCATACCTGGGCCGCCCTTAGGTCCTTCGTAGCGGATAACGACCACCATGCCGGGTTTTACGCGGCCGGAAAGGATGCCCTCTACCGCTTCTTCCTGGCTTTCAAAAACAATGGCAGGGCCGCTAAAGTTGAACAGGCTTTCATCGACCCCGGCGGTTTTAACGATGGCGCCCCGGCGGGCGATGTTGCCGTAAAGAACGGCAAGGCCCCCGTCCTGGTAATAGGGGTGGTCTGTGTCTCGGATACAGCCGCTCGTCCGGTCCAGGTCAAGTTCCCGGTAGCGGTTGTCCTGGCTGCCTAGAACCAGGTTCGGTTTCCCGCTAAAGGATAAGCCTCCCGGAGCGGCGCGGTAAAAGGTTTCCGGATCGCCCAGCCGGCGGTCTCCCCGTTCCGCAGCGCCGGCATCTGAATGGTTGGTCTGAGGCCGCAGCCGGAAACGGTTGAGAGCTTCTTTAAGACTGGGATAATCAACCCGAGAAACATCGGTATTGATGAGTCCCGCCCGGTCAAGTTCATCAAGAATACCCATGATACCTCCGGCGCGATGGACATCTTCGATATGGTAGGAAGAGCTTGGAGCTACCTTACAGATACAGGGAACTCGGCGGGAAAGGCTGTCTATATCGCGTAAGGTAAAATCAACATCTGCCTCATGGGCTATGGCAAGTATATGAAGAATTGTATTGGTGCTGCCTCCCATGGCAATGTCCAGGGCCATGGCATTGGAAAATGCCTCCTTCGTAGCGATACCCCGGGGGAGAAGCCGGGTGTCGCCTGTCCGATAGAATGTATCTGTGAGATCACAGATCCGTTCTGCTGCGGCGGCAAAAAGTTTTTTTCGATCCCCGTGGGTTGCCAGGATGGTTCCGTTACCGACCAGGGCAAGGCCCAGGGCTTCGGTCAGACAGTTCATTGAGTTTGCGGTAAACATGCCGGAGCAGCTTCCGCAGCTTGGGCAAGCTGCAGCTTCCACCTGGGCCAAGGTACTGTCGGAAACCGATTCATCGGCGGCCATGACCATGGCATCTACCAGATCTAGTACCTTTCCATCAACACGGCCTGCTTCCATAGGGCCGCCGGATACAAAGACCGTAGGGATGTTGAGCCTCATGGCTGCCATGAGCATCCCCGGGGTAATCTTGTCGCAGTTAGAAATACAGATTAAGGCATCCGCCCGATGGGCATTTACCATATATTCCACACTGTCTGCAATAAGATCCCGGGAGGGAAGGCTGTAGAGCATTCCTCCATGTCCCATGGCGATTCCATCGTCGATGGCTATGGTGTTGAATTCGGCGGCGAAAAAGCCCCGGCTTTCGATGAAAGCCTTAATTTCCTGACCTATGTTGTGCAGATGCGTATGGCCGGGGACGAACTGAGCAAAACTGTTGGCAATGGCAATTATCGGTTTTCCGAACTGTTCTTGCTTCATCCCGTTGGCCCGCCAGAGTGCGCGGGCACCCGCCATCTTTCTGCCCTGGGTACTTGTCTGGGATCGCAATACCGGCATAGGACCTCCTTTGCGGTTACATAGCCTGATGCTTCCGCTGGTATGAATATATATTATTAAAATTGTAATAATAAAAACAAGAGTAATTATGAAAATTTTGCAATAAAATTTAAGCGGCTGAAGTATAAATTAATAATATAAATATAGTTAAATGAGTATGCCGAATTATTATATCAAGTGTATTTCCGGATTACTTTTCCATCACCCACACCACGTTTTCCCCCCAGGTTTCTGCGGAAATGGTGTGAAAGCGCCGAGACTCGGTCAGGGCCAGGACTCCTAGGTCCCGGACGGCGGGGATCCCCTGGCCAATAAAGCGGGGACTCAGGTCAAGGATGACCCGGTCTGCCACATTGTTTTTTAGAAATGAGGTGATGACCGCCGAGCCGCCCTCCACAAAGAGGCTCCGTATACCCCTATGGGAGAGGAGGTCCAATACAGCGTGGAGGGAAAGCTTAAGCCGGCTCGGTAGCGAATCTTGCTCTATCACAGTGCGGGCAATGCTGACACCAGCCGCCATAAGGTTCCTGATGCGTTTCTCTTTATCCTGTTGTGCTGCCTTATCGTCGGGGCTTAGGTCATTTTGTTTCATAGCGCCGATAATCAGAACTGGACCTTCTCCGCTTGTTTTGCAGAGGCTTGAGTCGGAGGGGGTCTGGAAGCGGGCGTCGAGGACGACCCGGAGGGGCTGCCGGTTTTCAGGATTTTCGGCCGGTGAAAGCCTGCATAAAAGCCGCGGATCGTCGGCCAGTACGGTGCCCACACCGACAAGGACCGCATCGCAGTCCCGTCTCAGGATCTGCTGCACCTGGAGCGATTCGGGTGAGGACAGGTACTTGGAGTCGCCGGTCCGTGTGGCAATTTGCCCGTCTGCGCTCTGGGCCCAGCTCAGGACCACATAAGGCCGATTAAGAGCGGGAAGCTTGGAAGGAAGCAAACTGCTTTTAGGTTTGCGCGTTTCAAGATCTGTGGATTGGTAAACCATGTTGGAAGGCATAGTTAAGTGTAGGAACAAGGGCTCTGGGGTGTCAAGGAGCGGGAGGGGGAGCCATGAATAACGAAGCTTGATCTTGCCCCGGATCCAGAGTATATAAACACCTTACTTGCGTCATACTCGTACAGAGTCTTGCTGTCGTCCCAGGGAGAACGGATTCCTTGCGATTCATATTCTCGAGACTAGGGTATGGTTACGTATAGTTTCAAACTTTAAAAACCTATGTCACATCTTATTAATCAGATTAACAATATATCTTACAATAGGGATAAGAAAGTTGTTTTTACCTGTAAAATTATGCATGGCTGTAGCAAAGCGTAAAAGGGTATAAAAGGCTAAAACGCATAGGTAACTTACCGTGATGAAAATTATATCAACTTTCATTATAGCAAGGCAAAAAAGAAAAAGAATTAATCCCTCAAAGACCCAGTAAGCCCATAAAAATAGGGGCCCATATTTACCTAATGCTTTTCTTGCAAGATGATTTTGTTCTAGGTGAATGCCATACTTTTTTATTTCACTATGAGTACTTATAACGTCGAGCAATGTACCTAAAGATGCAAGTATTGTTATGATTATGAGTAGAAAATCAAAAATATTGTTTTTCATAGTCACCTCACATATTTCGCTATTATCTCAAAATTGAATCAGTTTTCAACAAAAACTCAACCCTTTGCTGCATACCGGGTATACAATTCATCAATATGAACAGTATTTATAATGATGAACTGCGGGACCGGTTCCGGGGCTGTTTGCTGGGTCTTGCGGCCGGGGATGCGGTTGGTACAAGCGTAGAATTTTCGTCCCGGGGGAGTTTTGCTCCCATAACCGACATGGTTGGGGGCGGGCCCTTCCGTCTTAAGCCGGGTGAATGGACCGACGATACATCGATGGCTCTCTGTCTAGCAACGAGCCTTGTAGAATGTTACGGTTTTAATGCCCATGACCAAATGGAATGGTACACGAGATGGGCCGAAACCGGCTACCTCAGCAGTACCGGAACCTGTTTTGATATTGGTACTACGGTGCGCGCAGCCCTTCTTCGGTTTAAAAAAACGAATAACCCCATGAGCGGATCCGATGATCCCCATACCGCCGGGAATGGCAGCATTATGAGGCTTGCGCCGATCCCGCTGTATTACTTTCCCGATATAAATGCAACAGAACAGTATGGGGCCGAAAGTTCCCGTACGACCCATGGGGCGGCGGAATGTCTGGATGCGTGCCGGCTCTTTGCCAGGATCCTCAATCGGGCCCTTTCCGGCAGGCCGAAGGAAGAAATTCTTTTGGGAGACCGTTCTGCCTTTTCTGGGGCACAGAAAATCATGGCCATTGCCGATGGGGCATATCTAGAAAAAACAGCTGCATCAATCCGTGGCTCTGGCTATGTGGTTGAGTCCCTCGAAGCCGCATTATGGTGCTTTGCGCAAACCTCTTCGTATAAAGATGCCATACTCATGGCGACCAACCTGGGGGATGATGCCGACACGACCGCTGCGGTGTGCGGACAGCTTGCAGGTGCGTACTATGGTGTGCAGGGTATTCCAGAGGCTTGGCGGGAAAAGCTTGCCATGTATCGGGAAATAACTGATTTGGCAGACCGTCTGTTCGAAGCATCAAGAAGCCGGAAAACCTAGCAGGTCTTTATTCCGGTATTTCAAACACCCCTTCCAGAATGTGCCGGGGCTGGTAGGCGTAGGTACCGATGTCCAGAGGACCGGTGACGCCAGAGAGCACCAGGACTGTTTCAATTTCCGATTCCACGCCGGCTACGATGTCGGTATCCATCCGGTCGCCGATAATGACTGTCTCTTCCCGCCGGGCGTTAAGGCGCCTTAAGGCATGGCGCATGATAAGGGGATTGGGTTTGCCGACAAAATAGGCTTTTTTACCGGTGGCGAGTTCTATCGGAGCTACGAGGGCGCCGCAGGCAGGAACGATGCCGTCCTCGGTAGGCCCGCTTAAGTCCGGATTAGTGCCGATAAGTCGGGCTCCCTGCCGGACCAGTTTTACCGCCCGTTCAAGGGCCTCAAGGCTGTAGCCCCGGCCTTCTCCTACAACCACATAGTCCGGGTTGATGTTATTCATGGTAAAGCCCACATCATACAGGGCCGCTATGAGTCCCGGTTCCCCGATCACATACACTGAACCGCCCGGCTTCTGGGCTGAGAGAAAGCTTGCGGTGGCGAGGGCGCTGGTGTAAAAGTGTTCCGGTTCTACGGATATGCCAAGCCGGGCCATTTTTTGAGACAGTTCAATCTGGGACCGTTCGCTGGAATTGGTCAGGAATAGATATGACTTATTGTTTGTGTTGAGCCATTCTACCAGCTCCGCCGCACCCTTAAGGAGTCTGTTGCCATGGTAAATGACCCCATCCATATCGATGATAAAAGCCCGCTTTGATCTAATGAGCTCAAGGTTCTTGTTCATGCCTCTAGTATGGCCATGGAATCAGCCCTCGTCAATGATATACTTGTTAGTAGGGAGGAAGACCATGGGAGTCAGTAAAAAGTATGCAGGTCTTTTTAGGGTGATTTTCCTAGTTTTTCTATCCAGCGTATTTTA
>JAIWNU010000219.1 GCA_020216655.1 Treponema sp.
GGAAGAATCCCTTTCCCAGTTTATTTTATCATATTATAGTCCTGACAGGCCTCCGCCGCCGTTCATTTACATCAACCAGAACCTTTCTCTTGGAGAAACAGTTTTACAGGCCCTCCATGAGCGATTTGGCTACACACCTGCCATTTCATTTCCCCATGAAAAGCGCCACGAGGCGGTCCTCGCCATGGCCCAGCAAAATGCCCGGGAAGATGTACTTAAGCGCCAAAAAGAACGGGGTGCCGGTCCTGCCCTGGAAGAGCTGCAGCGGCTGCTCTCCCTTCCCCGGTATCCAGAACGGATCGAAGGCTTTGATATCGCTCAGCTTGGCGGACGGCATACCGTGGCATCCCTCGTTTCTTTTAAAAACGGTATTCCGGACAAAAAAAACTACCGCTATTTTAAAATCCGCAGCCTCCAAGGGGCAATCGACGACTTTGGGGCTATGCGGGAAGCGGTCTCCCGGCGCTATTCCCGTCTTGTGGCAGAGAACCAGGAACTGCCGGATCTTATATTGATTGACGGGGGTATCGGCCAGGTGAATGCAGCCAAGGGAGTACTGGAAGCCTTGCAGCTTAATATCCCCCTTGTAGGTCTGGCTAAAAAGGAAGAAGAACTCTGGCTTCCCGATGCCAAGGAACCTATTAGACTTGACAGGCGGTCAGAAGCATTAAAGGTACTCCAGCATGTACGGGACGAAACCCACCGTTTTGCAACGAGCTTGAACCAGCGCTTACGGAGCAAGGATCTTGCCCTTACAAACCTCGAAGCGGTGGAAGGTATCGGCCAGCGACGGGCGGGCATTCTTATTAAACACTTTGGCTCAATCGAAGCTATCGCCCATGCAAAGGACAGCGATATTGCATCCATTATCCGTTGTCCTGAAACGGTAGCCCAGGCAGTCCGCATGGCTGCAGAGCAGGCGGTTCATGACAAGGCCACCCGTTTTGCCAACTTTAGTTATCCCCAAGAAGGGGGACAACAGGGTCTTGCTGCAAGTTTAGCGGCTGAAGCGGCAGAATGGGATAAAAAAAAGGACAGAACGGAATAAAACGTTCTGTCCCCCTACAGTACTGCCAGAGCAGCTGCAACGCAACCACAAAGCGCGCCAGGAGCCACTCGGGCAGCCCCAGAAGTGATTAATCCTTGTGTTTTTCCTTTACCTTTTCTTTCTCTTTAATAATTTTGCTTTCCAGTTTGTCCATCATTTTATCAATCGCTGCGTTCAGTTCAAAATCGTTTTCTTTAACATGAACCGACACGCCCCAACGGAAATTGACCGTTGCTTCCGCTGTAAAGTCCTTTTCCTTGGTTAAGGTTACCAATAGATCCACGATCATGTTTTCCGCATTCGGGATACGGGCAATTTTTTTGTCCAGATATTCTCTGGAACCTTCCCAAAGGGTGAAATGAACGGCCCTTACATCGATGTTCATGTTTGCCTCCTGTGGCTCGTATTAAAACCGCTCCGAAGCGCTTCGCCTGTCCCGCTAAGACCTGGTATAGGAGGACCCCAAATCCAGTTCCTTTCGGTATTTGGCAACAGTTCTCCGGGCGAGCGGAATCCCCTTCCGAGCGAGCAGATCCGATATGTCCTGGTCAGACAGGGACCCTTCCTCACTCTGGATAATTTCACGGATAATTTCCTTAACCGCCTCCTTTGAATACCGGGAGCCGGAAGACCCGGCTCCGCTGATAGAATTGGTAAAGAAGTACCGTATTTCAAAAATACCCCATTCTGTCTGAACATACTTACCATTAGCTATGCGGGAAACCGTTGTTTCGTGGACCCCAATCTCCTGGGCAATATCTTTCAGAGTCAGGGGAGCCAGATATTTAGGTCCCTTAACGAAAAAGGCCCGCTGGAATTCCACAATAGCCCGCATAACCTTAAGCAAAGTATGGTTCCTTTGGTTTATGGATCTAATGAACCACCGAGCTTCCTTAATATTTTCGCGGACAAAGTCCCGAACCGGTTTTTCACCATCCTTGCCATCCGAGAGCTTCATAAAAAAGGGATTGATTCCCAACACCGGTATCTCTTCATCATTTAATATAATAACAAATTCATCGTTTTTACGAACAACCTGTACATCCGGAGTCACATAACGGACATCGGATGAATCAAACTGACGGCCTGGGAAAGGAGAAAGCTCCTTGATGCGTTCAAGAATCTCCTGAACCTGGGCTTCGCTCCGCCTGATTTTTTTTGCAACCTCAGCAATTTTACCCCTTTCCAAAAGGTCCAGGTGTTCAAGGGCTTCCAGGATACCCTCAGGAGCATCAATCAGGAGCTGGGCTTGAACCATCAGCGATTCCTTGTAATTGGCGGTGCAGGTCCCTTGGGGATCAAGTTTGCGCACCAAATCAAGGGCTTCTTTCACCTTTACCGGATCTTCATCCTTAAGGAGTACCTCTACCGGTTCTTTATGGAATCCATCAGCGTCCAGATTCTGAATAAGAAGTTCTCCGATACGCCGAATATCATCATCTACTGGCTGCAGCCTAAGCTGCCAGAGGAGATGTTCCTGCAGCGTTTCCGGACGAGAAAGGGCGCCCTCTATAAACTTTTGCTGTTCATCCGCATCTTCATCGGTACCGCGGCGGGTAAATCCGCTGTCAGAAGTGGCCTCAAAATAATCGTCTTCTTCTTTAGCTTCTTTTATTGCCGAATCAAGGGAAATAGTGGTCTTGTCTTCGATAATTTCAAGGGCAGGATTCCGCTCCAGTTCCTCCTGTATAGTTTCACGCAGATCAACCACCGGCAGAGCCATCAGCCGTATAGACTGATAGAGCTGGGGATTCATCTTTAATCGTTGTTCCTGCGTAAACGTCGGCCTCTGAAGCTGCACTCAGCACTCCTTGCTCAAAAATCTCTCCTTAAACTATTGTGTCAGCGGCTCAATTTGTCAAGCAACCGTTGACCTTGAGCGCCTAGTCGCCTACTATCCAGAGCATACTGAAGAAGGAGCATTCGATGAAATCTGCGGAAGACCGTCTTGCGGCCCTGGGCACTAAAATTCCAGATATTTTGCTTCCCCGTAAGCATATAGATCTCTCTACCTGGGCAATCATTGCCTGTGACCAATTTACCCAAGACCGAGACTTTTGGGACAACCTGGGACGAACCATTGGTTCCAAGCCCAGCCTCCTCCCCATGATATTTCCGGAAGTATACCTTGAAGATCCTGATAAAAATGAACGGATACTGAAAATACGCCAGGCAATGCAAGAAGCCATTCAATCCGATTATTTTGATGAACCTATCCATGGGTTGATGTACATAGAACGTTCTACACCATACCATTTCAAGCGACGAGGCCTGGTTCTTGCGCTGGATCTTGAACGCTATGACTGGCAGAGCGAAAAACGGCCCCTCATACGTGCTACAGAGGGAACCGTGAAAGAGAGGCTGCCGCCCCGCATCGAAATTCGCCGCGGAGCGCCCCTGGAAAGCCCCCATATTATTGTTCTTATCGATGATCCATCTCGCCGCCTTGTAGAAGGTTTCGGCGAGTGTATTAAGAACCGCCAGCCCCGTTACAGCACTACCCTGCTTGCCAATGCGGGAACTATCGAAGGATGGACTTTTGAATCAGAGGATGATTTTACCTATCTTGCGGACAACCTGGAACGGCTTGTTCGGGAAGCCATTGAACGGGATGGCAGAAGCTCCCCAGGCGAAGAACCGTTCCTGTACGCCGTCGGTGATGGAAACCATTCTCTTGCTACTGCCAAGGCAGTCTGGGAAGAGTACAAAAGCATTCATGGGAATGACAGGGATATCATGAATCATCCGGCCCGATACGCACTTGTGGAAATCGAAAACATTTATGACAAAGGCATTGATTTTGAACCAATACACCGGATCATTTTTGGAACTACCCTGCATGAAATAGAAGACCTGCTACAAAAGAAGTTGTCAGCCCAAATAGAACCGATTTCGAACATCGAAGACTTAATGGAAGAACTTAAAAAATCAAAACAGGGTACTATTCAATATGGTCTTGTATCTTCCTCAGGCCTAAGGCTCTTACAAATTTCTGGCACCGCCGTTGCCACCGTTCCGCTCCAGCCAGTCCTTGACAGTTTCCTAGAAGAAAACAAGGGGAGGGTTTCCATCGACTATATTCATGGCGATAGGGAAACAGCGGAACTTGCACTTGTAGAAAAAAACCGGGTAGCGCTGCTGCTGCCGCCGGTTGGCAAAGAAGATTTGTTCCGTACGGTTGGTAAATCTGGCCCCCTGCCAAGGAAAAGTTTTTCCATGGGAGAGGGTATAGAAAAGCGATTCTATCTTGAATGTCGCAGGCTTTTTGTGTAATATAGGGGCGTATTTCGCCGCCGGCGTGGTGAAATGGCAGACACGGTAGACTCAAAATCTACTGATCGCAAGATCGTATCGGTTCAAGTCCGATCGCCGGCATAAGTTTGAGGGGTTTTAAGCTTTGCTTAAAACCCCTTTTTTTTCAGTCGGACTTGAATCGGCGGGGCCGCCGAACAAAGGTGAGGAAGAGGGCTCAGGATGGGCCCGTAAGACCCCGAACTAACGCATATAATAGTGCAGAAAAACCAGGGCGTATTGCTGAATCCCATCAAAATACGTATCGATAAATTGGCTTAATTCAGGCCCCACATAACGGTAATGCCAGCTTTCCCAGCGGTAACCCGTTACATGTTCCATATTTTTTGGATAGGAAAGAGACCAACCATAACGGCTTGCGTTCTTTTCAAGCCACTGACTCTGTTTTGTCTGTGCAAAACTATCATCAATACTGCCAAAATCTACCGCAAGACCAAGCTGATGCTGGCTTTGTCCAGGCCGGGCTGATTCCCGGTCCGCCGCAGACTGGCCCATTTGCTGCACATTCCGTTCGTACACTTGTTTTTGGTACCCGTAACTGCGATAGCAGGATGAAACAACAAGCGTTACGCCCTCAGCCTTCGCCGCCTTTGCCATAACTTCCAAGGCGTCCGCTGCTGCACGCCGCAGCTGTAAACCTGAACGATTTAAAAGACAGCTTCCGCCTCTTAGGGTTATTAAATCATCCGGTTCATAGCCCGCATCGAGCCCATGAGCTTTGTCAACTAAACGCCACAGATAAGGATCCTGAGCGGTGATGTTAGTTACCGTTTTTATAAATTGATCTGGCTGTTGCTTATATTGTTCTAACACGCGGCGAGACAGGTCTGCAGGAAGCTGAGCCTTCTGAAGAGCCGTACTTATTTTTAAGTCCCAATCATCCTGTTTCTGAGCAGCTGCAGGAATACAGCTCCACAGGGAAAGAAAAAACGAAAAGACGAGGATAAGCAGTAATTTATTACTCGACAATATCAACGCACCTCGTTGAGCGATCGGATAATGGGAAAAAGCTCGGGGAATCCGGTCGAATCGATGGCCATCCGGACTATTTCACTGGGATTCATAATATAAAGCCGGTGGCCCCGTTCTTGTCCCAGTTCTACCGCTGACATAAGGACACCCAGACCTGAGGATGAAAGGCTTGAAACCCGAGACATATCAAGAACGAGGTTAGTCCA
>JAIWNU010000220.1 GCA_020216655.1 Treponema sp.
CTGGTAGTAGAATCCTACTTCCGGAACAGGAATGATATAATCGGTAAATACCTTATTTATTTCGGGATCACTAAAAACCTCGTTTTACGATACGGCTCCAACACCCCGCGGGATGTCGATACCTAATTCAAGTCTCAGCTGGGCAAAAACAGGTATACTGAGTAGCAGAAACATGGCAACAATAACACCGAATCGTTTCATAAAGGTCTCCTTATTCTCCTGTACAGAGCACTGCATCGTAGTCATTTTGCTGATACGATGATTCCCTGTATTCTCGGAAAAAGATCCGTATTTTTCATTATAAAGTATACCACATCCTTGAAAAGATTCCATTTTTTTATGTAGTATAACGCAACCTTTGTGGTTCTTTGCGATTATTGCTTTTTTAGTGAAGGAGATTTGCCATGGAAATATCTGCTCTGCAAAAGGCCCGGTATGCTTACCGGCCTAAACTTCCGGCTATACTGACTGCGCCGGTATCTGAAATTGCCGTTGAATTTGGGGCTCCCACCGAATCGGTGGCGGATCAGGCGGATCTGCGGGCCCTCTTTAAGCATAGCTACGGGAAACCGATTGCCCGCTTTGTAAAAGGAAAAAACGAAAAAATCACTCGAAAACTTACGGTAGGCGTTATTCTGTCGGGCGGCCAGGCTCCCGGGGGCCACAATGTTATTGCAGGCCTGTATGATGGGCTCAAGAAGGGAAATAAGGATTCCAAACTCTATGGATTCCTGGGCGGCCCCAGCGGACTTATCGAAAACAAGGTAGTCGAGATCACCGATGCTTTTATGGATGAGTACCGGAACACAGGCGGCTTTGACATGATTGGTTCGGGCCGTACCAAGATTGAAAGCCCCGAACAGTTTGCCGCATCTTTGGAAACCGCTAAAAAGCTTGGACTCGATGCGGTGGTTATTATCGGCGGCGATGACTCCAATACCAATGCGGCCTTGCTTGCGGAATATTTCCTGGACAAGGGGGCTCCGATTCAGGTTATCGGCTGCCCAAAAACTATCGATGGGGACCTGAAAAACGAACACATCGAAACGTCTTTCGGATTTGATACGGCCACCAAGACCTACAGCGAACTGATTGGCAACATCGGCCGGGATGCTAACAGTGCAAAAAAATACTGGCACTTTATAAAGCTCATGGGCCGCTCGGCAAGCCATATTGCCCTTGAATGTGCCTTGCAGACCCAGCCCAACATTTGTCTTATCAGCGAAGAAGTGGAAGCAAAAAAGCTTTCTCTTGGCCAGATTGTAGACCAGATCTGCGATTCCGTGGTTAAGCGGGCAGCCAATAAGGAAAATTTCGGCGTGGTACTTATCCCCGAGGGCCTTGTGGAATTTGTCCCTGAAATGAAAAAACTGATAGCGGAACTTAACGACCTCATGGCCCACTATGCCGACGAATTTGCAGGCCTTTCGGGTTTTGAAGCCCAGGCTGCCTGGCTTGGCAAAAAGCTGACCGCTGAATCGGCTAAGGTTTTTGCGAGCCTCCCCGCAGAAATTGCCAAGCAGCTCCTCATGGACCGGGATCCCCATGGCAACGTGCAGGTCTCCCGCATCGACACCGAAAAGCTCCTCATCGGCATGGTTGAGCAGCGGCTTGCGGAACTGAAAAAGGCCGGTACTTATACGGGCAAGTTCAGCGCCCTGGCCCATTTCTTTGGCTATGAAGGCCGCTGCGCGTTCCCCTCCAATTTTGATGCCGACTATACCTATGCTCTTGGCTTTACCGCCTTTGTGCTCATTGCGTCTGGCCTGACCGGCTACCTTTCCAGTGTGAAAAACCTGACTGCCCCTGCAGACCAGTGGATCGCCGGCGGTGTTCCGCTTACCATGATGATGAACATGGAACAGCGGCATGGCAGCAAGAAACCGGTTATCCGCAAGGCATTGGTCGAGCTTGAAGGCAAACCATTTAAGGCCTTTGCGGCTAAACGGGCTGAATGGGCGGTTAAGACCAGCTTCCTCTTCCCCGGCGCTATCCAGTACTATGGACCGGCTGAGGTCTGCGACCAGCCGACCAAAACCCTGATCCTTGAACATTCCTGATTTTCTGATACAAAGGCGCCGGCGGTGTTTTATATAAGACCGCCGGGGCTCGCCATTACATTTGCCACAAGGAGGGGGCTCTTATGATAGATCGCTCCGCCTATTACGATGATGCACAATGGGAGCGGTTTATGACCGCCGCGGAAGGGAAAGAGACCCCCTTTATTCTTGTGGATTTGGGCATTATTCGCCGTAACTACGAACGGCTTGCCCAGCTTTTTCCCTTTGCAAAACAATACTATGCGGTAAAAGCAAATCCTGCGCCCGAAGTTATTACACTCCTTCATCGTCTCGGTTCTAACTTTGATATTGCATCCCGATGGGAACTGGACAAGGTGCTATCCCTGGGGGTCCCTCCCGAACGGATTTCTTATGGAAACACCATTAAAAAAGCTCGCGATGTGGAGTATTTTTATCAAAAGGGTGTCCGTCTTTTTGCAACCGACAGTAAAACCGACCTGCACAACATTGCGAGCAAGGCACCGGGTTCCCGTATTTATGTACGTATTTTGGTAGAAGGCTCCCAGTCGGCAGACTGGCCCCTTTCACGCAAATTCGGCTGTCACCCGGATATGGCCTACAGTCTCCTTGTGGAAGCCAGAAGCCTGGGGCTTGAACCCTACGGTATTTCTTTTCATGTGGGAAGCCAGCAGCGGGATATAGGACAGTGGGATGAAGCAATTGCAAAAACCAATTACCTGTTTCGCGCCCTGGAAGAAGAAGAGGGCATAAAGCTCAAAATGATAAACATGGGGGGCGGGTTCCCGGCCCACTATACGGTTCCGACCCATGAACTGACGACCTACGCCAAAGAAATTACCCGCTATTTACACGAAGATTTTGGGGAAGAACTGCCTGAAATAATTCTTGAACCAGGCCGCTCCATGGTTGGGGATGCGGGGATTATTGTGAGTGAAGTAGTTCTCGTCTCCCGTAAAAACAATACGGCCCTGCAGCGCTGGGTATACACCGATGTGGGTAAGTTCAATGGATTGATTGAAACCCTGGATGAGGCTATTAAATACCCTGTGGTTACCACCATGCAGCCGGGGCTCAAAGAGGGGGATGTGATACTTGCCGGGCCTACCTGCGACAGCATGGATATTATGTACGAAAAGGCGGGCTATCAGCTGCCCCTGAATCTCGCTCCCGGCGATAAGCTCTACTGGCTTTCTACCGGGGCGTATACATCAAGCTATGCTGCTGTAGAGTTTAACGGATTCCCTCCGATAAAAACCTATTTTATCGAAGAATAGATATGCTGCTCTGGGACCAGTCCTGCGGCGAGGCTGGCTGGCCCTCAAACAGCGGGGGTTCTTATTCTGCCGATTGTCCGACTACTTTCTTTTCTATCTTTGCCCAGGTATCCCGCAATCCTACGGTTTTGTTAAATACCGGTTTTGTACCCGCGTTGTCCGGATCCCGGACAAAATATCCAATCCGTTCAAACTGGAATTTGTCTTCCGGTTTTGTGTCCGCGAGACAGGGTTCCCCATAGGCGTTTTGAATAACCTCGAGGGAGTTAGGGTTAATATTGTCCAGGAATGACCCGCCGGGGGGTACATCCATGGGCCGTTCAACCGCAAAGAGGTAGTCGTAAAGCCTGACTTCGATCGGGATGGCATGACGGACCGATACCCAGTGAATGGTGCCCTTGACTTTCCGGTTATCCTGAGCGTTGCCGCCCCGTGTTTCGGGATCATAGGTACAGCGAACCGCGGTAATCTGGCCGGTCGCGGGGTCCTTATCAAAGCCGGTACAGGTAACGATATAGCCGTAAC
This sequence comes from Treponema sp., assembly GCA_020216655.1. Taxonomy (GTDB): domain Bacteria; phylum Spirochaetota; class Spirochaetia; order Treponematales; family Breznakiellaceae; genus Gracilinema. The sequence continues at coordinate 3,842 of JAIWNU010000220.1, forward strand.
GGAGCCGCACCGAGTTGCCTGGGTAGAGCCGAAAGTATTTAGGCGGGGGTACTTCCTGGAAGTCGTCGGCTTCTATCCAGAGTTCCCGGCTAAATTGGACTTTTCGGCTCCCCGCAGAGGGGTCCTCGGGATTGTTGACCGCATCCAGCTCTTCTACTTTATCTTCCGGCCAGTTTTCGATAATGAGTTTGAGGGGTTTCAGCACCGCCATTACCCGATTGGCCCGCTTATTGAGGTCCTCCCGCAGACAGTGTTCAAGAAGGGCAATATCAACCATGCTGTCTGTTTTGGCAATACCGATACGGGACATGAAGTCCCGAATTGCCTCAGGGGTGTAACCCCGGCGACGGAGACCAGCCAAGGTAGGCATACGGGGATCGTCCCAGCCGGAAACATATTTTTCGTTAACCAGCTGGAGCAGCCAGCGCTTGGAGAGCACGGTTCTGGTAATATTAAGCCGGGCAAATTCGATCTGGCGGCTGGGGAATACTTCGCATTCCCGGATAAACCATTCATAGAGGGGGCGATGGATTTCGTACTCCAGAGAACAGAGTGAATGGGTTATACCTTCTTTGGCATCCGAAAGGGGATGCTGAAAATCATACATGGGATAGATGCACCAGGCGTTGCCGACCCGGTAATGGGGTATTCGCCGGATTCGGTACATAACCGGGTCCCGCATGACCAGGTTTGGATGGGCCATATCGATCTTTGCCCGCAGGGTTTTTGAGCCATCGGGGAATTCGCCGGCCCGCATCCGCGCAAAGAGGTCCAGGTTTTCTTCTACCGAACGGTTGCGGTAGGGGCTGTCCTTTCCCGGAGGGGTATGGGTGATGTTGTTTTTATCTGCTACCGCAGTTCCCCGGTACACCCGGATTTCCTCTTCCGAGAGGTCATCCACATAGGCCTTGCCCTTCTTTATCAGTTTAACTGCCAGTTCATAAAGGTATTCATAGTAGTCCGAGGCATAGTACTCCCGGTCTTCCCAATCGTACCCAAGCCATTTAATGTCCCGTTTGATGGCTTCGACATAGGACATGTCTTCTTTTTCTGGATTGGTGTCATCAAAACGAAGGTTGGTTTTTCCGCCGAATTTTTGGGCCATGGAGAAATCGACACTGATGGCCTTTGCGTGTCCGATATGGAGCCATCCATTCGGTTCCGGCGGGAAGCGGGTATGAACATGGTCATAACGGCCGCTTTTAAGGTCCTCCGCAATGGCTTCGCTGATGAAATCGGTTGATTCCGGCTTTACATTTTCGTTGTCCGCTGCACTGGCTGTGGTTTCCATTGATACTCCTTCCGCACTTCAGGGGTGCGGTAGCTACATAATGCTCAAGAATGGGATGGCCGGTCAAGCCTTGCCGGCACTGGCGGGGGAGCG
>JAIWNU010000033.1 GCA_020216655.1 Treponema sp.
AGTGAGGTCTCCGCCGCAAGCGACACGAGCTACCCCTATACGGGAGCCCTGGCGGTCTGGAGCGACGGGAGCAATAGCATCCTCCTCGCAGGCCGACGGTACAGCACCTACACCAACGGCTATTGGGAGCTGCCGTTAACTAGCGGAGACCTCCCAACCACGGTAAGCATAAAGGTGCCCGGCGACGGAAGCCCCAGCACCGTGGCGGATAAAACCACCTACCAGCAATCCCTGGGGCAGAAAATAGTAACAGCCCTTTTCCAGGCCCCCGGCGGCGGTCTCGGCTCCACCCTCTTTGCCAGCACCCTCAAGGACGGCCTCTGGGCCTACCGGGGCGGCTGGAACGCGGAAGAATAGGAGCGGCGCAGGGCCGGCACCCAGGGGCAGAAACCTCTGAGGTCCGGTCCGAAACCGAGCTTATAAGAGCGGCTATGGATGAGCTTTTTAGCGCCGACGGAGCCCTTCCCCCCTCCGGACCTTTGGCGGACCGGATGCGGCCCCGGACTTTGGATGAAGTTATCGGCCAGGACCACATAGTCGGTCCCGGCCGGCTCCTGCGCCGGTCCATACAGGCGGACCGGCTCTCTTCTCTCATTTTTTATGGTCCCCCGGGAACGGGCAAAACGAGCCTCGCCCGGGTCATTGCAAATACCACCAAAAGCAGTTTTGAAAGCCTCAACGCGGTCCTCGCGGGGGTAAAGGATATCAGAGAAGCCATCGATCGCTCTGACGACCGGCGACGGCTCTACGGCCAGAGAACTATCCTCTTTGTGGACGAGGTGCATCGGTGGAACAAGGCACAGCAGGACGCCCTGCTCCCCTGGGTAGAAAACGGTACGGTAATACTCATTGGGGCAACCACAGAAAACCCCTTTTTTGAGGTAAACCGGGCCCTCGTGAGCCGGAGCCGCATTTTCCAGCTCAAGCCCCTGACAGAAGAAGCCTTGTTCGAAACCGCCCGCCGCGCCCTGGCGGACAAGGAACGGGGCTATGGCCGCTGGCAGGTCCGTTTCGAAAGCGGGGCTCTGGAGCACCTGGTAGAAGTAGCCTCGGGGGACGCCCGGAGCCTCCTGAATGCTTTGGAACTGGCCGTGGAGACCACCCCGCCCCGCTGGCCCCCTGAGGATGGGGCCGAAATCTTTATCAGCATGGAAGCGGCGGAAGAAAGCATACAGCGGCGGGCGGTGCTGTACGACAAGGACGGGGACTATCATTTCGACACCATAAGCGCCTTTATTAAAAGTGTCCGGGGCAGCGACCCCGATGCGGCCCTCTACTGGCTTGCAAAAATGGTTCGAGCCGGCGAGGACCCGGCCTTTATCTTTAGACGCATGATTATCCTCGCCAGCGAAGATGTGGGCCTTGCGGACCCCCATGCATTAAGCGTAGTGATATCCTGCGCCGAAGCCTTTGACCGGATTGGCTTTCCTGAGGGGAACTTCCCCCTCGCCCAGGCGGCCCTGTACCTGGCCACGGCGCCTAAATCCAACAGCGCCCTCGCCTTTTTCGATGCTTTAGCTGAAATCGAAAAGGAGGATACAGAGGTACCCAAACACCTCAAGGATGGGAGCCGGGACAAAGAAGGTTTTGGCCACGGGGAAGGTTATGTATATCCCCATGCATACCGGGAACACTGGGCAGCCCAGCAGTATCTACCCGCGGCTCTGCGGGGAAAAACCTTTTATAATCCGAGCGAAATTGGCTATGAGGGCTCTATCCGGGACGAAGTCCTGCGGAAACGGGAACTCCAGGCGGCAGTAATACTCCAGGATTTGGGAAAAGGGAAAGATGAAACGGAAGAATTATCATGGTCTGCCGCAAGCCGCGGCCGGGAAGGCTGGTTTAAACGGATCGAGGGAAGCCGTTCCCGGACCCTGCTGGAAGACCGGGATCTTCTTTATTCCGATATACCTATTAAAAGGCAGGATCGTATCCTCATATACAATGCTGATGAGGGACTCCTCCTGTGGGAAGCCCTGCGCCGCGCCCCGGAGGGTCTTGCGGCGGGCCTGGTCTCCCAGGAACAGAACCGGGAAGCCCTGCTTCACTTCGCAGGGCAGCGGGGCGTAAACCTCGAAGAGGAAGAACTCCCCCAGATTATGGTACTGAAAGGCCAGGATCTGCCAGATCGGGAAGAAGCGATAAAGGCCTTTGGAACCGATAGGTTTGAATACATACTTGCCAGGGATTTGATGAGGCGGCCTTTACCGGGGCTCTCAGTACAGGAACGATTGGTACAGTTTGCCCAGCGGGCCCGAAATCTCCTTGCCCCGGAAGGCCTGCTCCGTATACTCGCAAGCCCGCCCCGCCAGGGCCAGCGCATTGCGAACCTGCTGGAGCGGGAACAGGACCGGCTCACAGGCCCCCTTGCGGAAACAGCCGCTTCGCTGCTTCCAAAGCTCCGCGAAGCGGAAGAACAGTTCTGGGCTAGCTACAGCCTCGCCTGGGATCCGGGCGACCTTGAAGCTACCCTTCGCAGTGCAGGCTTTGAACCAAAGCTCGCTTATCTAAAGCGAAGGGAAGAACGGCTTGTCAGCGAAACTGACACACGGAGCTGGTTCGACACAGATCGGTCTTCCTGGGGAAAATATATGGGGGAAACTCTTGGAGCGGAAGAGGTAGCAAAGCTCAAAAAAATTGTCACCGCCATCGCCCGCCAGGGACCGCTTGTCTGGGAATGGGAGGCCCTACACATCCATGCGGCTACGGTATAAAGCGGTATAAAAGCTTAAATTCATATTTCCCTTGCATCCCTAACCAAAGGGTCCTACAGTAAAACAAGGGGGACCACATGGAAGGTCTATCGGATCTGTCATGGATGTCCCAGGTCGCACTGGGGACTCTTGAACGTTTCGAAGTTGAGGGCTACCAGGTAGTGGCAGTAGCGGGCTCTAAGGGCGCTACCTACCAGTACCGGCTCCTTTTTTTCGAAAAAACAAGCAATCATCCCTTTTATGCCATCAACCTAGAAAGAACTATTCTAGGCGATGGGGTACTTACCGAGCAGATTGGTTCTAAACACCACACATTGGAACACATTCCCCTGCTCCGAAATTATGAAGAATTCCGTATAAAGGCCCTAGAACGGGCCCTCTCTGTTCTGCCGACAATTAAAAATTAGATTGCTTGCGGTTGCCCGCGGTCTCAATGAAAGCGAATGCAACCACTGCAACTCATCGCGGTCTTTGAGGCAGCTTTTTCACCCCTTGAGTTTTGAAAGAGCCTTAAATTTTAAAAAATCTACTCAAGTTTTCTTTCCTACTTTCCGATAATTGAAGAGCTGAAATGTGCGGCTTATATGCCCCGCTCAGTAGAACAGGCTTCCCCTATTAGGAAGATCGGCCTGTTTGACAAAATATTTAGCATTTTTTGTGGGATTTACGCGGAGACACGGATGCCTCCGCAGATCATACTATCAAGGAGGATGACATGATCATCAACCACAACCTGAGCGCCATGTATGCAGACCGCTCACTCAAGGTTACCCAGTCGGCTTTGGCCAAGGATATGGAAAAACTTTCCTCTGGCCAACGGATCAATCGTGCAGGGGACGATGCATCAGGCCTTGCGGTTTCCGAAAAAATGCGGAGCCAGATTCGGGGCTTGAATCAGGCTTCCACCAACGCTGCAAACGGTATTTCGTTTATTCAGACGAGCGAAGGATACCTGCAGGAAACCCAGGACATTATCCAGCGGCTCCGAGAACTGGCAGTTCAGTCCGCCAACGGAATCTACACCGACGAGGATCGGATGCAGATCCAGGTAGAAGTATCCCAGTTGGTCGATGAAATCGACCGGATTGCAAGCCATGCCCAGTTTAACGGCATGAACATGCTGACAGGACGCTTCGCTCGACCCACCGGTGAAAATGTGGTAACCGCATCTATGTGGTTCCATATCGGCGCCAACATGGATCAGCGGGAACGGGTGTACATCGGCACCATGACCGCTTCGGGGCTCGGTATCCGCAACTTTGGTGACGGGACCATTCTTTCCCTTGCTTCACCGGACAGCGCCAACCGGTCCATCGGTACTCTGGACGAGGCACTGAAAAAGGTGAACAAACAGCGGGCAGACCTGGGAGCCTATCAGAACCGTCTCGAACATGCTATCCGCGGTATCGATATCGGTGCAGAAAACCTGCAGGCCGCTGAATCCCGTATCCGGGATACCGATATGGCCAACCAGATGGTATCCTACATGAGGAACCAGATCCTCTCCCAGTCGGGAACCGCCATGCTGGCCCAGGCAAACCAGAGAACAAATTCAGTCTTGCAACTTCTCCAGTAGCGTAGTACATTATAGGGTAACAAGAGCTGCCGGGCATGCCCGACAGCTCATTTACCCTTTGTTCTTTGAAAAACACCCTCGCGGTAAACATGGGGCGGCACGGAGTAGACCTTGAATTTTCGAGGACTGCTCCGTTCCGTAAGGACATCCAGGTTCCGGGGTAGGCGCGATCCCCCCAAAACCTGGTTTCCATTCCATGGAACGACCATCGGCTATGGATAGCCAAAGGTATTATCGCAAGGAGGGTCATATGATCATTAATCACAACATGAGCGCCATGTACGCAAACCGGCAGCTTGGGGTTACTCAGGCCGATGTGGCGAAAAACATCGAAAAACTGAGCTCCGGCCAGCGTATCAACAGAGCTGGGGACGATGCTTCTGGGCTTGCTGTTTCCGAAAAAATGAGGGGACAGATCCGGGGTCTGAACCAGGCACAGCGCAATATAGAGAACGGTGTGTCTTTTATTCAGACCACAGAAGGATATCTCCAGGAAACCCAGGATATACTCCATCGGATCCGGGAGCTCTCCGTTCAGTCTGCTAACGGTATTTATACCGATGAAGACCGGATGCAGATCCAGGTCGAAGTTTCCCAGTTGGTCGATGAAATCAACCGGATTGCAAGCCATGCCCAATTCAACGGTATGAACATTCTCACCGGCGCCTTTGCCCGGAATTCTACCGTTAATCGTATTATGCAATTCCAGGTTGGCGCGAACATGGACCAGAACGAACGGGTCTATATCGGAACCATGACCGCTCAGGCCCTTGGTTTACAGGGCGCTCAGGGTGATGCTGGGATAATTTCCCTCTCCAATCCCGAGGGAGCCAACCAGGCTATTGGCGTAATTGACTCTGCCCTCAAGCAGGTTTCCAAACAGCGGGCAGATCTTGGTGCCTATCAGAATCGTTTTGAAATGGCTGCCAAGGGAGTTGCTGTTGCCGCTGAAAACCTTCAGGCTTCCGAATCCCGCATCCGGGACGTGGACATGGCGTCGGAAATGGTCAACTACACCAAGAACCAGATCCTGTCCCAGGCTGGAACTGCTATGCTGGCCCAGGCTAATACCCGGACCCAGTCTGTAATGCAGCTTCTTGGTTAATAAAAAGTAAAGGCTACCCAAGAGACATCTGGACGTCGTCTTTTGGAAAGCAAAAAACGGGGGAAGTTCGCGCCCTTCCCTCGTTTTTCTTTTTTGTAATTTTATGTTTTATAAGGGGGTACCTATGGGTATGCAAATCAGTACCGTAGGATACGGATATCCTGCGATAGGACTCCCGCAAGATCGTGGACCTGGAGCTCAGGCCCATATACCCGTTACGGAGGGCCGCACGGACGCGCCTTCCCGCTTTGAAGCATCCTTGCCGGGAACTAACTCAGAGCAGGTCTATCCTGTACAGGATCTGCAAAAAGTTGCAGATGAATTGGAAAAGATTAGCCTTGCATTCAGCAGAAAACTGCGCTTTGTCGTGGATTACAAGACAAAGGAAGTGATTGTCAAGGTTATTGATCCATCTTCCGATAAGGTGATTAAGGAACTTCCGCCCGAAGAGATGCAAAAGCTGCATCAACGTATAAAAGAAACTCTTGGGCTTCTGTTTGATCAGACAGTTTAATAGGGCGGAACCATAGAAGGATCGATGTCGGACATATATATTCCCGGAGTAAAAAGCCGCTACGATACGGATAAACTCATTGAAGACCTGATGAAGGTCGAACGCATACCAAAAGAACGGGCTCAAAAAAACGTAGAAAACTTAAAAACAGAAAAAACCAACTGGCAGGATCTCGGCCGGCGGATGGCGGGACTCCGGGAAAGCGCCCGCAATCTGTATTCATTTCAAAGTCCTTTTACCGAACGGGTGGTTAAATCTGCCGATGAGTCGGTTATAAGCGGGACTGCCGGCAGAGATGCGGCCGAACAGGAACGAAGTTTTATTATAAAACAAATAGCAAGCGCTGACCGCTTCTTATCTAAACCGCTGCCGGAAAACTATACGGTTCCTCCTGGGAACTATACATTTGGAGTCGGTAAAGAAAGTCTTTCATTCACCTACCGCGGTGGAAGCCTTAAGGATTTTGCCGAAGCTCTTACAAAACGAGGCAGGGATATACTGCGGGCCGATGTAATTACCGTAGAACCGGGAACTCGATCCTTGGTAATCGAAGGTCTTAAAACAGGGTCTGCAAACCGGCTTTCTTTTAAGGAAGATGCTGAAAAGCTTGCCCTTTCAGCCGGAATGGTCGAAAAAATTGATTCAGTAAGCCGTAATCTTCTTTCAGATCCAGTAAACATCCCCTCTGGCAGCTCAAAACAACTTAAAATCAGCCCTTCCCTTCCGACAAGGAGCGGGCTCATGCTTTCCTATGAGATTGCAACCAGGGTTAAAAATGATGCAGATGAGGAAGCTCCCGGGCCTCCCCCTGGGCCAGAATTACCCTCCGCTGGCAGTATTACTTACGGCGGCATTACCATAGAAAATGATCCTGCAGCTGTATCGCTGCCTTCTTATACCCCGCCGCCCAAACCTAAACGGGTAGACACCATGGATGTGGTGCAGCTTACTTTTTCTGACGGTACCACAAAGCTGCTTCCTCCCATCACCGATTCCACGGAATATAAGAATTATCAATTTAAGATTACCGATATCAGCGAAGGCAAAACGATTTCATCAATTTCTGTAATAAACGGAAACACCCATCGGGACATTTTGCTGCAAAATGTGCGTATTTATGACAGCGAAGCCAATGAAGGGCTGAGACCCCTCCACGCAGTTTCCACCGCCCAGGATGCGATCCTTAGTATGGATGGCATCCAGGTTACTCGTTCTTCCAATACCATCGACGATCTTATACCTTCTGTAAAACTAACCTTGAAAGGCACCAGTGATAAAACGGTAAAAATAAACGTAGAACCAGACCGGCAAGCATCCAAAGATGCGATTATCAGCCTGGTCGCAAACTACAATAGGCTCCTTGCGGATTTGAATGTGCTTACCAGAAATGATGATAAAATCATTCAGGAATTAACTTACCTCTCCAAGGACGAGCAGGAAGAAATGAAAAAGAAACTGGGAGCCATGCAAGGAGACTCCACGCTCAATACCTTTAAATCAGCTCTGCAGCGGCTTGCCACATCCAGTTATCCGACCGCGTTAGAACGGGAAATGGCACTGTTAGCCCAGATTGGCGTAAGCACCGACGTACGCAAAGCGGGCTCAAGCCAGGGTTACGACGCAAGCCGCCTCCGGGGATATTTAGAGATTGATGAGAAGGTCCTAGACCAGGCACTCCAGACAAAGTTGCCCGCTGTTAAGGAATTGTTCGGAAAAGATACCGATGGGGACCTGATAGTTGATTCAGGTTTTGCCTTCGCCTTAGATAGCCTTATTCGTCCCTATGTACAAACAGGCGGCATCATTGCCCTTAAAACAAGCGGCCTCGACAGCAGAATAGGCCAGGAAGAAAAACGTATAGAAAGTCTAGATAAACAGCTCGCTGCTAAGGAGCAAAGTCTTAAACAGCAATATGGAAAAATGGAAGGGGCCTTGAACAGCATGGAAAAAACATCTACCTCCCTTGACCAATTTAGCAAATCATCAAATCAGTAGGAGCAGCTATGCAGGTAACAATTAACGGCAACAGTACGGACCTGGTAATCGAAACAGAAAAAAACCTCGGAGAACTTTTAGCAAATTTAGAACTCTGGCTTGAGGACCAGGGCTTTAGTGTAAGCGGCCTCTCGGTCAACGGAGACTCAGTTTCTGCAGAAGGGCTTGAGCAGCTCTACAGCCTCGATCTTGCAAGCATTAAAACCCTAGATGTACTTGCTTCCAGTTGGGTAGAACTATATCACCAGGCACTGCAGGATGCACTGCAGCTTGTTAAACAGATTCAGGAGGTATCGTTTCAGGAGCGGACTGAGCTTGTAAAAACATGGCACAATTCAGCCAGCATGCGTTTCATAATGGATAGAGACACTGAACTGGGGCAATATCTTAATTCTGCTTTTGCAGATCAGGGAGCCTTGCATAATGGATTAGAAAGTGTCATCCTTGAACGGATTGGAGAACTCGAAAATCCGCTGCAGGCAGCAAAGGCAGTTCAATTGCTCCTCTCTGAAATTATACAACGGATGGAAAATCTCCCCCTGGATCTGCAAACCGGAAAGGATCGTCAGGCTATTGAAAGCCTTCAGATGTTTTCGGTTATCATGAGTAAACTATTTAGACTGCTCCCTCTTTTTGCGTTCATGGATATTAATACGGAGACACTCAAGCCCCTGCTGGAAGAAATCGGAAGCACATTGCAGGAACTGCTTACGGCCTATGAGTCAAAGGATACGGTTCTCGTCGGAGATTTGGCAGAGTATGAAATAGCGCCACGGCTTCGTTCTTTACAGGAAGCTCTGGAGCCTCTTATAGCAGCCACTTAGGGAGACAGATTATGCCCATCTTTTTACTTCAGTCTCCCTATTTTAAAGAAAACGATCCCCAGAGCATGATCATCGTTCTCGTGGTAATTGTAGTTTTTATTGTCGTCATGAGCACTATGAACATAGTTCGTAATGGCATAGGCGGCACTGGAATAAAGAGGGGAGCGGGCCCGCGAAAATTCAGCAGATTTGCATTGCGTAGGGCCGCAGCCAGTCTTGGGCTCGACCGGGACCAAACGGAACTTCTTGAATGGGCCTTCAGAACCGAGGGAATTACCGATCCAGAAATAACCCTTTCTAATCCAACATTGCTCGACAAGGCTTTTAAACATGCATACCGGGTCATAGAGAAAAGCGCAGAAACAGAAGCAATTGCGGAAGAGCAAAAATCAATTCTATTTTCTATTCGCAACAGGGTAGAAGCGGCGCGAAGCAGTACAAGCAAAATTACTTCCAGCAGAAAACTGCCGGATAATATGCCGGCAACCCTGACCAGCCCTAAGGGAGAAACATATCCGGTAAAAATCATATCATCCAAAGGGGATGAACTCCTGGTGGATTGTCCCCGCAGTGCAGTGGGCACTCCCCTGCGTCTTCCCCGCGGAGCCAAGGTTCAGCTTTCCTTTTATTCTAAGTCAAGTCAGGGCTACCGTATGGAAAGCCGCGTTATTTCCATTATCGATACCCCCCGTGGTCCGGCCTTGCAGCTTGCTCATTCGGAAAAAATAGAAGCATTGCCAAACCGAAGATATAAACGAAAGCAAACCCATATTTCATGCTTTTTTTCACTAGTAAGAATTGAGCAGCGGCAAATAGGTAGAAAAATTGAAAAAAAGACCATTGTAGATGACAGAAGATCCCTTGGTACAATACTTGACATATCTGCCGGTGGCTGTGCTATTAAGAGCGCTGCCGCATTGAATGCGGGAGCATACCTTAAAATAGAGTTCGATGATGATCACGATCGCAGTCATGCAGCCCTTGGCAGGGTAATCCGTACTAATAAAACCGGCGGCATCGGCGGTATCATGCACATCCAGTTTGCGAAGATTCCACGGAAAACCCTGAACGCAATAAATGCCCTGGTATTTGAATATGACCAGGATTGACGGAAAAGCCGGGAAACCTTACAATTTTTAACATTATGAAGATAATTGGGATAAAAGACATTAGCAGAAAAGAAACCCATATTTATTATCGCCGCGTTTTTAATGGAACTGCGGTTATGGAACTCATGCATAAAAACGTGGAGAAACGAATAGAGTTTATTAT
>JAIWNU010000034.1 GCA_020216655.1 Treponema sp.
AGAAACCACCCCTATGGGGAAAAAACATATATCAGTTTCCATGCAGGATCATGTCGAATATCCCTTAATGCCCTTAATTCAAAGTCTTCGTCATAAAATAGCTGAGCTCGATGCCGAGGGGGTTTTACCCTGATCGAGTATATTACCCATACGGAAGAAGAAACGATTGGCCTTGGCTTAAAAATCGGCTCCCTATTGCAGGCTGGTTCTGTGGTAGCTCTTCTAGGCGGGCTTGCGGCGGGAAAAACAACCCTTACCAAAGGAATTGCTCAAAGCCTCGGTATTCAAGAACCTATAACAAGCCCCACCTATACCATTATTAGCGAATATGAGGGAACTTTAGCGCTGTACCACATGGACTGTTACCGTTTGGAAGGCGAAGAAGACGCTCTTGCCATAGGTGTTGATGAACTGCTCTATGGCAACGGGGTCTGCGTCATTGAGTGGAGCGAACGAATCTCCAATCTTCTTCCTCCACATACCATTTTTATAGAACTTTCCGTATTGGCTGAAGGTTTCCGCAGAATACGGATAACCGGTAAAGATATTGAGGCCCGATTATGAACATACTAGCCCTAGATACCGCAACTGATATTCTTTCTGTAGCCCTAAAAACAGCGTCCGGAACCTGGTACATGGAAAGCGATGCGGGACTGCACCATTCAGAACGGCTGCTTTCAATGATTGATACCCTACTCATCCAAAGCGGCACCCAAAAACAGGATATAAACCTTTTAGCTTGCATGGAAGGCCCCGGATCCTTTACGGGACTGCGGATCGGCTTTGCCACCGTTAAAGGAATGGCCGCAGCATTAAACATACCCTTTACCGCTATTCCTACCCTAGACTGTATGGCATATTCCTGGGGAACCTGGCCAGGTTATGTACTCCCCGTTATTGATGCAAAAAAACATTGTTTTTTTTGGGCCCTGTATCAGAAGGGCAGACGAATCACAGACTTTTTTGATAGTCCGCTTTCAGACGTGCTCCACGCTATTAAAGATAACGCAGAGCAGCCGCTCCTTATAACCGGTATAGATGCAGAACTGGCTTATAAAACGCTGCAAACAGAATACACTTCGCAGCTTCCTTCCGATAAGGTTCTGCTGAATCCGATGTTTCGAAAAGGAAATGCAAAAGAATTACTTGTATTGGCAGAAAACAGGTTTAGAATTGAAGGAAAGGGTTGTGAAGATAATGCTGGACCGGTCTATCTCAGAAAAAGCGACGCGGAAATAGCTATGGGTGTTTAGTCAGGGGTGTATATGGAACCAAAGGACAATGAACTTGGTGAACTTGACGAGGTCCTTGAAGCCGTAGAAGAGCCTGCACATATCGATCTTGTGCAAACGTCACAAGAAGTGCCTCTTGTTATGAGGCCCTTCGTTAATAGCATTTTTCCGGTACTCCTTATTGATACGGAGTTTCGCATTCTTTATGCAAATGGAGCCTGTAACAATCTTTTTACCGGCTATTTCAAACTTCCCAATAATCTTTTTTTTGATGTCTTTGGCAAAAGCCTCGGAACAGAGGCACTTAAAGAGATTCGACAGGCCGTCTTGTTTGGCAATCATGGCTATTCCTGGAAAGGATCAATAAAAACTAAAACGAGAGAATCAGGAACCCTTCAAACTAAGGTCTATTTATTTCCTGTAATTCAGGCAAACCAGGCTCCAACCAACTTTATAGTGCTCTTTGACGATGTTACCCAGGAAAACAAAAAACTGCTCCAGAGCGTCTTTGCCAGTCTGCTTGAAGCTTCCAAACTTAAAGACAACGACACGGGCAAGCATATAGTACGGGTCAATTATTATTCAGAGCGGCTTGCAAAAGAACTGTATAACCGCAGCGGATATGACGAAGTCGATCGAGACTTTATTGAAGATATTGGTTTTCTTGCATCCATGCATGATGTGGGTAAAATCGGAACCCCCGACGATATTCTCAACAAAGAAGGCCCCCTTTCAGAATGGGAATGGACTATAATGAAGGAACACACTAAAAACGGAGCCTTTATTTTATCAACCTATCCGAATCCGATGGCCAGGGAAATTGCCCTTAACCACCATGAACGCTGGGATGGAACAGGATACCCCTTCCAGTTGGAAGGAATCATGATACCCCTCTCTGCCCGGATTGTAACCATTGCCGATGTGTATGACGCTCTTCGCATGAAGCGAAGCTATAAAGAGGCCTATGATCATAAAACCAGTGTTGATAAAATGATTGCCTGGCGGGGAAAAAACTTTGACCCCGCCCTGTTCGATATTTTTATATCAATACACGAGGATTTCGAGGCTATTTATGCTTCCAATGCGGATGAATAGCTTCTTGATCTGTAGAACCGGTTATTTTTGTTCTCCTTTAAGGAGCTGCAGCGCAGGAAGCACCGGCACAGATTCAGCGGCGGCCTTATTTTCCGCCCGTATTGCATCGAACACTTCCTGTCTAAAGACCTTTACCGTCCGGGGAGCTTCCACACCGAGCTTAACTTGATCGCCTCTTATTTCTATCACTGATATAGAAATATCGTCGCCGATCATAATTTTTTCGTTAATTTTACGGGAAAGAATCAGCATGGGGCCTTCCTTGCCGCGGCAAGTTCGGCGACGATATCGTGTTTTGTTTTCCAACGGGGATCCATAAGGATCATCTGTTTGCCGATACGGTTGTCTTTGTTTATCACAAGAGGTCCCTGTAGATTGGCGGTCATTGCTGAACCATCGGCAGGAATGGTCACAATGGTAAACACCAAGGCATCCTTTGGGTCCGAAATACCAATCTCATTCAGTTCATGATCCGAAATATCCAGCTCATAATCGGGGCGAAATAGAAAGGGATTTACTAAAATAAAGGCAACCCGTTCAACATCCACAGACTGGAGCCAGTAAAAAGGCTGCTGCTCCGCATCTAATAATACATAGTCTTTTAATTGTTCAAAGCCCAGCAGGCCATAGGGAAATTTAATGCTCTGCCGTTCATCCACATCCACAAGGCCATACGCTTTGGTAGCAACCTTCATGTAAGCTCCTATCGCAAGAAGTCCAGCAACGTGGGCTGGCTTATTTTTGCAGCGGTCTGTAATGCCGCCTTATGTGCAAACTCAAGCATGCTTAAATCGGTAGCGGCCTTGGCAAAATCCAGGGACGAAACAGAAGCGAGATTAGCTGTTACGTCCGGTATTTGCTGGTTCAGCCGTTTCCAGGTCATTTCTGCCCGTTCCTGCCGGCTCCCAACCTCCGCAAGTCTGCATCCAATATTATCCAGAGCAAGGTCCAGTCCTGCAATCCCCTGGCTCCCGACCATTTCAGCATTGCCCTGCAAAAGCGCATCCCTGAGCCGGATAATCATATCAAAGGCCGACCCTCCCGATACGCGGGCGGTAGGATTCCAGTTCGGCGCAGCGGGATCACTGGTAGCACGCAGTATACCTAAGTCTTTCAGTACCGAAGATCCTTTTTCGTCTTCCAAACGTATTAAATGGGGGCTGGTACCTTCCAGCACTAAGCCCTTGGTTTTTGGGTCCACATATGCTTTTACCGGTGCGGGAGACTCATTTATCTTTGCCACAATAGAGCCAATAGTATCTCCCGGTTTTACTTCGATCCGCTGGCCGTCAACATAAAAGGCTCCAGCCTTTTCTACCCGGTAGGCGGTGGCATCATAGGAAGAGAATATTTGCATTTTCTCTGCCCAGAACGCTTCACCACCGGAAATATCTAAATTAGCGAAAGCGTTTTCATCAATTTCTGCACTCCGGTTTGCTCCGGCACCCTGGTATTCTACCCGAACAACCATGGATTCTCCCCCCTGTGCGGGAGTGCCTTCCACAATGCGAAAAGGTTCAGTAAATGACTTGTCGCCCGCAAAGAGCCGTTTCCCGTCGGGGCCCAGGGCATTAGAAATCTGCACGACCTCTTTAAGAAGCTCGTTCACTTCGACCGCCATAGCTTTCATATCATCTTTGGTATAGGTTCCATTGGCCCCCTGTACTGCCAGTTCCCTGATCCTCTGGTAAATATCCTGGGCTTGCCTGAGATAACCATCTACGACCTTATAGTGGTCCTGTGCATATTGGGTGTTTTGTTCAAAACGCTGAAGTCGTGCTAGATAGGACTCATAGCGGACCGCATGGCTTGCGGCAAGCGGATCGTCCCGAAGTTCCTGTATTTTTTGCTGGCTTGCCATTTTAGATTGTATTGATGAAAGCGCCTGTTCGTGCCGCCTCAGTCTAAATTGGAGGTCATCGTTTGGCATATTGGTACTGATCCGTCTCATCTATTACACTCCCATGCGGTTAATGATAGTATTGAGCATTTCGTTTACCGTTGAAATGAACCGGGCCGCTGCGGCATACCCATGCTGGTATTTGATCATCTGGGACAATTCTTCATCAATATTGACCCCGCTTATAGAATCCCTCATGTCCCTCAGCTGCTTCATAATGAGGTTCTGGGTTTCAAGAGCCCGGTCGCTCTGTTCGCCCATAAGGCCGACCCGGGCAACCGCATCGGCGAAATAGTCGTCGAAGGTACCCAGCTTACCGACCATAACTTCCGAATTGCGTATCGAAGCTATCGCGAGGGCCGCTTCTCCGTTTCCAGGATTTGCGGGTTTGCCATTCTCTCCATAGCCAGAGGATATTGATGCAGGTTCCTTAATAATTGCAGGATTGATCGATATCCATCCCGAAGGATGGGCTACCGGTGCCACCGCATAGTCTGCGGCACTGCCCTGCAGCTTGAGCGCTCCGTCGGCGGCATCCCAGCGATAGGCGCCTTCAGGGCCGCGGTTCTGTAACAATCCCGCATAGCCTTCCAAGAAACGGCCAGAATCCTCCACATGCCGGATAACAAAGTCAGGGTTAGCTGGATCTGAAGCGGGGGTCCCCTTTAGGCTTAGCCGACCTTCCCGGTCGAGCCGTGCAACAACCTCGGCGCCAGAGTTATTTATCCGCTTTACCACATCCGCTACCGTATCAGTCGCATAGTAGGGAACCTGTACAAGCCCGTTCTGTCCTGAGAGGGTGATAGTGCCCTCGAGGCCAATCTGGGCGCGGCTATCCAGTTTGTTTTGGCCGGACATCCTGAAAATATAAGTAGAATCGTAAGCACCGTCGCCGTTGCGGTCATAGTTGCCTGCCACATTGGTCACAAAAGGATGTTCGGTAAAGAAATCGAGGCCGGTTTTCCCATTGGTACCATAACCGGCCCGATGAGCCTCATTGACCAGGTCTATGAAATTCATGGTCATGGAATCCAGGTTCTGAATTTCCGACCGGAGCGTTACATCCCGCATTTCTATGAGGGCCTGGAGGCTCCCGCTTTCGAAATAGGCTTCTTCTCCGGATTCTTTCCAGACCACCCGGGAAAAGCCTGCCGTATCAATGCCGGATACGAGATCAAACTGCCGGCCGATACGGCCTTGAACAAGCACATTTCCGGCGGTATGAATGACAAATTCGTCGGGGTCCCGGTTATCGGTGGTAATATTGATGATAGATGAAAGCTTTTCTACCAAGAGGTCCCGCCGGTCATAGAGGTCATTTGGATTGTCTCCCTGGGCTTTGATTTTCTGTATTTGTTCATTTAATCCCGCTATTTGGCGGGACAGTTCATTGACCCGTTTTACCGTACCCTGGATATCTTCTTCGGCCATATTTTGGAGACTGGTAAGCCCCTTGTACCGTTCCTTAATGCTGTCGAGCAGGGTTTTACCCCGTTCCAATACGGCTTTGCGGGGAGCCGAATCCGCAGGATGCAGCGACAGTTCCTGCCAGGCATCCCAAAATGCGTCCATACGGCCCCGGATAGACACATCAGCAGGCTCATTATAGAGCCGTTCCAGTTGGAGGACATATTTATCTCGGGTATCCCAATAACCTTCTCCGCTCCCCTGGGCGATAATTCGTTTATCCAATAATTCATCCCGTACTCGCTGAATACGCTCAACCACCGTACCCTGCCCTATTTGGCCAGGGGTCTCTTCCCGATTCAGCCCCGGCAGGTAGATTGGCTCAAAAGGCGAAAGCTCTACACGCTGGCGAGAATAGCCCTCGGTGGAAGCATTCGACAGGTTATGACCTGTGGTGGTCAAGGCCTGTTGATGGGCTACAACTGCTCGTTTACCAATTTCTATGCCGGTAAAGGTGGACTGCATCTATAACTCCTCTATAAACTCCGATCCAGAACAATGCTCCGCATTTCCGAGTGAACTTCGCGGCCATGACGGGAATATAGTTTTCCTTTCCTGTCGGGAAATGCGGCCTGCAAAAAATCGGAAATAACCATGCGGTTGGAGGCTATATAATGATTCAAATTTTCATTTGCCAGCCGTATTTTTAGGACATCCAGCTTTAATCTCCGGTACAGGTCCGTCATTTGCCGGCGCAGTTCAGGAGAGAGACGGCTGGTGATATTGTAAAATCCGGGTTTTTCGTCAGTAAATCCAAGCTTTTTACCAAGTTCAGAAAATAACTTGCTCCGTTCTTGTTCAAGCATCTCAAATTCTTTTCCGTATTCTTCGAGCCTCTTAAATAAGGCATCCAGGTCAGCCCAATCACGGGCATATACAGCCTGACTAACCACATCCTGCGCAGCGCCGAGCCGTTCCAGTAGGGCAATTTCCTTTTGAATAACGGAAATACATTGAACACTGAGTATTTCAATCTCGGACATTTTGATGGTTTTCATAAAGAGCCTCCACCATATTCCTGTATCGGCATAAAAAGAGTTCATGTGAACCAATTTTTCGCAATTTATGTGCAAAACATCTTGACGAAAACGCAAAATATTGGCATAGTAGGCCCCGTCAGTTCGACGGTGGATGTAGCTCAGTTGGTAGAGCGCCAGACTGTGGATCTGGGTGTCGCGGGTTCGAACCCCGTCATCCACCCATCCGATTCTCGGATCCGGCGCTCTGACAATACATGCGTTCGTAGCTCAGCTGGATAGAGCGACGGACTTCGAATCCGTAGGCCGGGGGTTCGAATCCCTCCGGACGCAAGGGTGATATCGCTTCTTACGCGGTCACTCGAACGAACGCACAGGGCATAAAGCCCGGGCAAAAGCTCACTGTTATTTTGTGTTAGGGCCGCTAGCTCAGCTGGCAGAGCAGCAGACTCTTAATCTGCGGGTCGAAGGTTCGAACCCTTCGCGGCTCACGATCTTGCGGGAATAGCTCAGTGGTAGAGCGCCACCTTGCCAAGGTGGATGTCGCGGGTCCGACTCCCGTTTCCCGCTCTTTGGACTGTCCTTCTGGGCGGTCCTTTTTTGTAGCTTCTGGCTGCTAGCATGAAGGGCTGCGCCCGGAACTAGTCTGCCGTTTTACCGGCGTCCTATATCGGCCTCCGATATGAAAAGACTGCCGCCTCTTGACAGAGGCTTGTCTTTTCGCTATGGTACCAACGGTCTGAGGTGCCTTCCAGGTGCATCGCTGGACACCGCTGTGTTGGGACGCGAGAGTGGTGAAATTGGTAGACACGCTAGACTTAGGATCTAGTGCCTCCGGCGTAAGGGTTCAAGTCCCTTCTCTCGCATGCTGACCGATGTGGACATAGCACAGAAGGCCCAGGAGCAAATGTTATGCGGGAATAGCTCAGTGGTAGAGCGCCACCTTGCCAAGGTGGATGTCGCGGGTCCGACTCCCGTTTCCCGCTCTTATCGGAAGGCGATCCGGAACATGCGCTGCGGCGACGCAAATGTTTCGAATCGCCTTTTTTATTAATTGAGCCAATTTTTCAGACTTAAGAAAAATATGGCGAAATATCCCACATTCAAAGAGGAAGTACCGTGGTAGTATCCAAAGAAATCAAACGTAAAGAACATTCACAGGTTCAGCTTACCGCAACTGTTTCCAGCGCAGATGTACGCAAAGAATATGACGATTTACTGGCCTATTATGCTAAAAATATCCAGCTCCCCGGTTTCCGCAAGGGAAAGGCTCCCAAAGATATTGTTGAACGGAAACTGGGAGAGGGCCTTAAGGCCGACGCTCTTGGACGGATCCTTGAAAAGGCCCTCGGCGACCTGTTCCAAGCCGAAGACTTTCCTGCCCAGGATAAACCTATAGCCTATGCCCATCCAGAATTGGTGGAAGAACCGGTGCTTGATTTGCAGAAGGACCTCACCTTTACCGTTACCTATGATGTATTTCCCCAGGTAAATGTCGGTACATGGAAAGGTGTTGAAATAGAAAGTCCCGTGGTGGAAATTACCGACGAAGATCTGCAGAACGAGTTAAAGCAGCTCCAGGAACGGAATGCCATTGTTATGGATAAAAACGAAGGCGCTGCGGTAGCTAAAAACGATGTGGTTACCATCGATTATGCAGAACTGGACGGAAATAACGAAAAAATAAAGGGCAGCGAACGGCAGGACTTTGTCTTTACCGTCGGAACCGGCGCTAATATCTACAAGATTGATGATGAAATCGTCGGCATGAAAAAGGGCGAGACAAAAATTATTACCAAGTCTTTCCCTGCGGACTTTGAATATCCTGAACTTGCTGGCCAGACCAAGACTATTTTAGTTACCGTCACCGCAATCAAAGAAAAGAAGCTCCCCGACCTGGATGACGACTTTGCCCAGGATGTTAATGAAAAATTCAAGACCCTTGCTGATCTAAAAGCAGATATAAAGAAAAACCTGGAAAAAAATCTTGAACAGCGGCTCAGGGAGCTTAAGGTTAACGATATTTTGGAAAAGGTGCTTACCACTACCCAGATTGACCTGCCTGAATCGATGATACGGCTCGAATTAGAAAGCCGCTGGCGAAACCTGGCCCGCCGTTTTAATACTAGTGAAGAACAGCTCCTGTCTATTATTCAGTCCATGGGCAAAACCTATGAAGATATGCTCTCTGAATGGCGGCCCGATGTGGAAAAGGCCCTCAAGAGCCGTCTGATTGTAGACACCCTGATTAAGGATCTGGGAATTACCGCCACCGATGAAGAACTGGAAGCTGAAATGCAGTCCATGGCGGAGGGTATGAATACCTCGATAGAGGAAGTAAAGAAATACTACGAAAATGAACAGATGAAGGAATATCTGCGGGAAGACATTAAGGAACGCAAACTCTTTGACACCCTTATTGCAGAAGCAAAGGTCAAGAAGGGAAAGAAACAGAAATATCTGGACCTGATAGGAAATAATAGGTAAATTATATCCATGAATGAACAGATGAATAACCTGGTGCCGATAGTGGTTGAACAGACCGGTATCGGCGAGCGTTCCTATGATATTTATTCCCGGCTTCTCAAGGATCGAATTATATTCCTTGACGGCGAGATTAATGACATTACGGCAGACCTTGTGGTAGCCCAGATGTTGTTTCTTGAAGGCCAGGATCCCGAAAAGGATATAAGCCTGTATATTAACTCTCCCGGCGGATCGGTAACTGCAGGGTTGGCCATTTATGACACCATGCAGTACATTAAATGCGCCGTACAAACCATTTGCCTGGGTCAAGCTGCCAGTATGGCTGCCCTGATTCTTGCAGCAGGCACGGCAGGAAAGCGCTTTGCCCTCCCCTCTTCTCGTATTCTGATTCACCAGCCCTGGGGAGGCGCCCAGGGACAAGCTAAAGATATTGGCATACAGGCAAAAGAAATCAGCAGGCTTAAAAAATTAACTATCGAGTATTTTGCAAAACACACGGGCAAGACCGAAGCCCAGATTGCCCAGGACATGGAACGGGACTTCTTTATGTCCGCCCAGGATGCCGTATCCTATGGGGTAGCTGACAAGATACTGATGAGGGAGAAACATGGCACGTCTTCGTAATGGAACCGGAATGCACGAGAGGGCCTGTTCTTTCTGCGGCAAAAGCGCCGATATGGCCCGCCGGCTCATCGCTGGACCGAACGATATTTATATATGCGATGAATGTGTGGAAGTCTGCCAGAAGATCCTGGCCGAAGAAGATCATGACCTTTCCACCCAGTTCACCGGCGATATACCTA
Organism: Treponema sp.; assembly: GCA_020216655.1. GTDB lineage: Bacteria > Spirochaetota > Spirochaetia > Treponematales > Breznakiellaceae > Gracilinema. Next base: position 9,962 of record JAIWNU010000034.1, read on the forward strand.
CGCCTCGGGAAATTAAGGACTATCTTGACCAGTTCATTA
>JAIWNU010000035.1 GCA_020216655.1 Treponema sp.
TCGGCCAGGATGCGGCCAAAAAAGCCCTCTCAGTAGCGGTGTATAACCATTACAAACGGATAGCCAATCCCGCAAAAACCGCCGATGATGTTGAAATTGAAAAGTCCAATGTACTTCTCATTGGTCCTACAGGGACAGGGAAAACACTTTTAGCCAAAACCCTGGCACGAAAGCTTAAGGTTCCCTTTGCAATCGCCGATGCAACAACTTTGACCGAGGCTGGTTATGTCGGTGAGGACGTAGAAAACATACTCCTCAAGCTCATACAGAACGCGGGGGGAAACATTGCCGCCGCCGAACGAGGTATTGTTTATATTGACGAAATAGACAAAATTGCTCGGAAGGGCGAAAACGTATCGATAACTCGGGACGTATCCGGCGAAGGGGTCCAGCAGGCATTGCTTAAAATTATTGAAGGCACTATTGCCTCCGTTCCTCCCCAGGGGGGGCGCAAGCATCCCAACCAGGAAATGATCCGCATCGACACTACCAATATTCTCTTTATTTGCGGCGGCGCCTTTGTGGGACTCGATAAATTTATTGAACAGCGGATTTCCCAGCATCCCTTAGGCTTTGGTGCCGATGTCAAAGAGCGGAAGGATAAGAATCTCCAGGAGTTATACAAGAATCTCCATCCGGATGACCTTATCCGTTTTGGCATGATCCCCGAATTTATCGGGCGGCTTCCCATAACAGTAACTTTGGATGACCTCAAAAAAGAGGATCTCAAACGGATTATCACTGAACCGCGAAACGCAATCCTTAAGCAATACAGGGCGTCCCTTGCCATCGACGACGTAGAACTTGAGTTTACCGAAGAAGCTATAGACGCAATTGCCGATACGGCAATTAAACAAAAAACCGGAGCCCGGGGTCTCAGGGCCATCGTGGAACGGATGATGACCGATATCATGTTTGAAATTCCCTCTATTGAAGGGAAAAAACGGGTTGTGGTGACCAAAGACGTGGTTCTGAAATCAGAACGGCCGGAAATAATACCGCTTCAGAAAAGCGCATGAGTATACTTTCTGCATTCAAAGGCAGGAATACTAAGGACGAACTCCCTCTCTTACCTTTGAGGGAGTTCGTTGTTTTTCCCCATACCATGATCCCCCTTTTTATTACCTATACGGCGGGCATTCGGGCCATAGAAGAGGCCTTGAAACGGGATCAGCGAGTTTTTGCTGCCTGCCGCAGGGATACAAATAAAGACGAAGAAACCTACCTAATTGGCACCGTAGCCCATATTGTGCAGCAGCTCAAACTGCCCGATGGATCTTACCGGGTAGTATTACATGGCGAATACCGGGGACATATCGGAAATACCGCATCACAGGATCAGACCGTGTTTGTAACGGTGCAGCCGGTACAATCCTCGGTTACTAACGGGCCAGAAAATGCAGAAATCGAAGCCCTCATGCGGGCCGTGCAGCGGTCCTTTACCCAATATGCGGAACTTTCTAAGAAAATAACCACCGAAGTGTTATCGGCGGTGGAACGGGCAGAAAATGCGGAAAAACTCTGCAATATCGCGGCAAACGCTCTGCCCATCAAAATAGAAAAAAAGATCGAGCTCCTTGAGCTTGATGAAGTCCAGAAACGACTTCAGACCCTGCTCGAAAATTTAGAGCTTGAAAACGAAATCATATCACTGCAGCGCAAGATTACCGGGAAAGTGAAAAGCCGCATGGAAAAAACCCAGCGGGAATACATTCTGAATGAACAGCTTAAAGAAATTAACAAAGAACTTGGAAGGGATTCGGGGGATGATGAATTTACCGAAATGGAAAAGGCCCTGCAGGCTAAAAATCCGCCAGAAGAGGTCCTTGCCAAGGCTCTCAAGGAGCTCAATAGGCTAAAAAAACTGCAGAGTCTTTCGCCGGAAGCGGGAGTATTGCGGGCCTATCTCGAATGGATCATCGATCTTCCCTGGAATGAAGCGACCACCGACGCAAATGATTTAGCCCTGGCAGAAGAAATTCTAAACCGGGATCACTATAATATGAAAAAACCCAAGGAGCGGATTATTGAATACCTTGCAGTCCGGCAGCTCACGAGCCAGATCAAGGGTCCAATCCTCTGTTTTGTCGGTCCCCCTGGCACAGGTAAGACAAGCCTTGGAAAATCAGTAGCCCGGGCATTGGGTAGAAATTTTGTCCGCATTTCACTTGGCGGAGTCCGGGATGAGGCGGAGATACGGGGACACCGGAAAACCTATGTAGGTGCCTTGCCGGGGAAAATCATACAGTCCATGCGAAAGGCAAAATCAATCAATCCTGTGTTTCTTCTTGATGAGATTGATAAACTCTCGAGCGATTTCCGCGGAGATCCGGCCTCTGCAATGCTTGAGGTGCTTGATCCAGAACAGAATTCCACCTTTACGGACCATTATCTCGAGGTGCCCTACGATCTATCAAAAGTGCTGTTTATTGCCACCGCCAACTCGCTTCATACTATTCCCCACCCGCTCCTTGACCGGATGGAAGTGATTGAAATACCCGGCTATGGAGAAGAGGAAAAACTCCAAATCGCAAAAAGATATTTGATTCCCAAACAGCTGGAAGAAAACGGCCTTGCAAAGGCATCTATTAAATTTCAAGATGAGGCAATCCGGGATATTATTCGCTATAGAACCATGGAATCGGGTGTTCGGGGACTAGAGCGGGAAATAGCCCGCTGTATCCGGCGCCTAGCCAAACATGCAGTCCAGAGCGGGTACGGCAGTTCTAAAGACATTGGAGACTATAAAAAGACAATAAAACTCTCAACCCTTGACAGTCTTCTTGGGAACCGCAAATTCAAACACGACGTGGTCTATAAGGAACCCCGTATTGGGGTGAGCTATGGCCTTGCCTGGACTGAAACCGGCGGGACCATTCTTCCCGTAGAGACTGTCACCTTCGAGGGGTCTGGAGAACTTATAATGACGGGGAACCTCGGGGATGTTATGAAAGAGAGCGCCCGGACCGCCCTGTCTTATCTTCGCAGCATAGCCTCACGGCTCAGACTGAGCAATGAGGATATTGGCAAAACAGATTTTCATATCCATGTACCGGAAGGTGCGATCCCCAAAGACGGTCCCTCAGCCGGTATTACCCTCGCCGTTTCCATCCTTTCTACCCTGAGCCAGCAAGCCGTAAAAAGCGGTTTTGCCATGACCGGGGAGCTCACTCTAACGGGGAGAATTTTACCCATCGGGGGCTTAAAGGAAAAGCTTTTAGCTGCTATCCGAAATGGCATGACCGATGTCATTATTCCCCGGGGGAACCTGGAAGACCTCGAAGAATTGGATACGGATATCCGGGGAGCCTTAAAAATCCATGGGGTTGATCAGGCTGATGAAGCCTTTTCCATTTTATTTGAGCCTTCAATCATAAAATAGCCCCTAAGCCCGCCCCGCGGTCTCCATGATAACCTTAAAAGTCCGTTCCGCACAGCGTTCCCAAGAAAAGAGCTGGGCCCGTTCCAATCCACGCTGGCGGCATTCTTTGTACACCTCCCGGTTGGTAGCCAAGGTAACCATTCTGTCTGCCATATCCTCCGCAGAATCGGGGTCAAAATACAGGGCCGCATGTTCTGCAGTTTCTGGAAGGGAAGCCGCCCGGGCACAGGCCACCGGAACACCGCAGGCCATGGCTTCCAGAACCCCCATTCCAAACCCCTCATATCGGGATGGAAACACCACCATTTCAGAACCTGCATAGAGTTCGGGTAAGTTTTTAAGCGGAAAATGGCCGGTAAAGAAAATATCGTTCCGATACTTGGAACGGGCAGCAGCCTTTTTAACCCGATCTGCATTTTTAGAGTCCGCACCGGCTAATACTAAGCGGTGGGGGTATTTGGTTCGTTCTTTAAATATCGAAAACGCTTCGATAAGCGTGACATGATTTTTAACCGGGTGGTCTATCCGTGACACATACAGAATATAGGGACGGCGGAAACTAAAGGGTTGAATAAGAATCACACTTTCCTCGTTTCGCGGACGGGGGTAAAATGCTTCTAGATCGATACCGTTAGGGATTACTTCTATCCGGGCTTCTTTTACCCTGGCAACTTCTACCAGTTCCTGTTTAACCCATTCGCTCACCGCTATAATGCGATCTAAATTCCTTAATGAATCAGGAAATACAAGACGTAATACCGCGCCAAGATGCTCCCGGCTCCGCCAGGGCCCCCGATAAGCAGCCATATCATGAACCGTTCCAACCGTCGGACATGGTGAATGAAGCGGAAGCCCCCGGTGTGCGGCGGGGAAAAAACAGACCCCATAGCCTCTCGTTTTGGCAAATTCTGGATATAGAAAGATATGCCATAAAGAGTTGGCAGTGCGGCTTGTTTTAAAGGATTGGGAAATAAAGTCCAGGTCACCCGCCACATCGGTATAAGAATATTTATCAAACTCCCATCCAAATAGTTCCAGTTGAGCTTCAGAGCGGGGCATACGTTTTAAAAGCTGGGTTAAATAAACCCCTACGCCCGATTTGCCCCCATCACAGGCAAAAGTATCGATTCCAATCTTCATGAGCCTTCTCCTTAGTTCAGGTCAGCACATTCTATAACTACAAGTATGTCAAAAAATCAACAAAAAAGAGCCTGCTCATCTTGTCACGCAATAGATAGCGTGATAAAATGATATCTGTTCATAAAAAACACCATATATAGCGCCTTATTAAAGAGCTTTAATGACATTTAATAAGACTAAAGTAACCGGGAGTAGTATAGCATGAGATGCCCCCATTGTGGCAACTTCGACGACAAAGTAATTGAATCCCGCACACTCGCCAACGGTGAGGCAATACGGCGGCGCCGGGAATGTAACGGATGCGGCTACCGTTTTACAAGCTATGAACGGATAGAGGACAAACAGTTTATGGTCATCAAACGGGATGGCCGGCGGGAACCCTTTGACCGTTCAAAGATTGAACGGGGAGTTCAGCGGGCATTGGAAAAGAGGCCAGTCTCACAGATGACCATAGAAAATATCGTCAACGAGATTGAAGATGCGGTGGTCATCGCAGGTAAGGCAAACCATGAGATATCCAGCAGAGAAATCGGAGAATTGGTGCTCGAAAAGTTGGGTGCCATCGACAAGGTTGCCTATATACGTTTTGCATCCGTATATCGTCATTTCAAAGATTTGGAAGAATTTGTCCAGGAGATACAAAAGTTGGGGGGTAATGCTTAAATGAAACAGGTGGTTAAACGCTCTGGTAAAATCGAAGCCTATGACCGGCTGAAGATTGAGGCCGCTGTCGGCAAGGCTTTCAAAGCTGTCGGTGTTTTCGAATTAGGTGAAAACGGAAAAAACAAGGTCCAGCTCATTGTAGATCGGGTTGAAGAACTGCTGAAACTCATGATGAAGCAGCGCCACCCCAATTCTATTCCTGCCATAGAAGAAATACAGGACCTGGTGGAAACGGCCCTCATAGAGTCCCGGGAAATCGCCGTAGCCAAGGCCTATATACTCTATCGTTCACGGCACGAGGTTATTAGGGATACTAAAAAACTTCTGCTCGATATCGATGCAACCATGGATGGTTACCTGAATCAGTCTGACTGGCGTGTCAATGAAAATGCCAATGTAAACTACTCCCTTGGAGGACTTATTCTTCACAATTCAGGAACCATTACTGCCAATTACTGGCTTAAAAATATTTATTCAGAAGCGGTAGCTGAGGCTCACCGGAATGCGGATTTCCATATCCACGACCTCTCCATGTTTTCTGGCTATTGTGCCGGCTGGTCCCTCAGGCAGCTTATTCAGGAAGGGCTCGGGGGCGTACCGGATAAAATTAGCTCCAAGCCTGCCCGTCACCTGAATACCCTTATGCAGCAGGCGGTGAACTTTCTGGGCTGCCTCCAAAATGAATGGGCAGGGGCCCAAGCCTTTAGTTCCTTTGATACCTATATTGCCCCCTTTGTAAAAGCAGATAAGCTCACCGACAAGGAAATAAAGCAATGCCTGCAAAGCTTTATCTTTGGAGTTAATACCCCCAGCCGCTGGGGCAGCCAGGCGCCATTTACCAATATTACTTTGGATTGGACCGTGCCCCAGGATCTCCGGAACAAACCGGCAATCGTAGGCGGAAAGGAAATGGATTTTACCTATGGGGACTGCCAGCCAGAAATGGACCGGATTAACAAAATTTTTATTGAACTTATGCTCGAAGGGGATGCAGCCGGCAGGGGCTTTCAGTACCCTATCCCAACCTATAACATCACCGCCGATTTCAACTGGGACAGTGACAATGCACGGCTCCTTTTTGAAATGACCGCCCGGTATGGTACTCCTTATTTCCAAAATTTTGTTAACTCTGACCTTGATCCAAGCGATGTCCGATCCATGTGCTGCAGGCTCCAGCTGGATAAGCGGGAACTACGCAAACGGGGCGGCGGACTATTCGGTTCCGATGAACTCACTGGCTCCATTGGGGTAGTGACCATCAACCTTCCCCGCATAGGATACTTGGCAAAAGACGAGGATGATTTCTTCCGCAGACTGGGCCGGCTCATGGATCTGGCTAAGGAAAGTCTTGTAACCAAGCGAAAGGTTGTGAATAGGCTCCTCGAGGCAGGACTATTCCCCTACACTAAACGGTACTTGAAATCCCTGGATAACCATTTTAATACGATCGGACTTGTCGGCATGAATGAATGCCTTTTAAATTTCTTCGGCAAAGATTGCACCATAGCCACTGAAGCAGGCCAGGCTTTTGCACTTAAAACCTTACAGTTCATGAGAAACAGGCTCGCAGATTATCAGGAAGAGACCGGTGAGCTCTTTAATCTTGAAGCAACCCCTGCGGAATCAACATCCTACCGGCTCGCCAAACATGACAAAAAACGTTTCCCCCATATTATCACCGCCGGAACTGATGAGCCCTACTATACCAATTCCACCCAGCTTCCGGTAATGTTAACCGATGATATTTTTGATGCTTTGGATCTGCAAGAAAACCTGCAAGCATCCTATACGGGCGGTACGGTTTTCCATGCCTTTTTAGGGGAAGCTATTGATGATTGGCAGACCTGCCGAAACCTGGTGAAATCTATTGCCCACAATTACCGGATTCCCTACTTTACCATTTCTCCAACCTTTTCTGTGTGTCCCGTTCACGGCTATCTGGCCGGCGAACACTTTACCTGCCCCCTCTGCAAAGAAGAGCAGGAATCAGCAATACAAAAACGTATAGCCGCTTTGGAACAGGAGCGGAAAACATTATTACAAGGAGTTACAAAATGAGGACCCTGGAACAAATTGAGCAAGAATTACAAGAAGCCCGAGAAGCCCTGGCACATGTTCAAGGAAGGAGTACCGAAGTATACAGCCGTATTGTAGGCTACTACCGTTCGGTCAAAAATTGGAACAAGGGTAAACGAGAAGAATATGAGGAGCGAAAGCTGTTTCGGGTGCCTTCGGAAAAAGAAGGCAGTGCCAAACAATTAGATAAAGCGGAACAAGCCCAGCCGAGGCTCATTCTATTTGTACGTTCAGCCTGTCCAGCCTGTCCCCCTGCAAAAGATGCGGCGACAAAACTGGGTATTCCCGTTGAATTGGTCGATGCGGATACCGCACAGGGCCTTTCAGAAGCAGCTCGGCTGAATGTACATGCAACGCCGACTGCCATATTACTTGACACCCATGGGAATGAACTGGGAAGAGCCAGGGATGCACGATCCATTCTGGCCTTTGCAAAGACCCAAAACCGCCTCGAAACTGCAGTATAGCTTAAAACACTATGCTTAAGGTGGGTTTACAAAAGACGAGCCTTATCGACTATCCAGGGATAGTGGCGGCAGTGGTATTTTTACCCCTTTGCAATTTCCGCTGTCCCTGGTGTCAAAATAGTCCCTTGGTAAATAGGGCCGAAAGTGAAACGGCAGACCTTATTCCTCTCGATACGGTCAATACGCTGCTTTTAAAGCGGCGATCAGTTCTTGAGGGAGTCGTTATTTCTGGGGGAGAGCCTACCCTCACTAAAGAACTACCCGACCTTATCAGCCTGTACAAAAATATGGGTTTTAAGGTAAAGCTGGATACCAATGGCAGCAGGAGCGATATTTTAGAGAAACTACTGTCGCACAAAACATATAGGCCCGATTATATTGCCATTGATCTTAAGCTGCCTCCAAACCGGTATGCAGAAGTGGGCGGGGATGGCAATGAACTTCTTAAAAGCATTGATATAATAAAACAAAGCTCTGTTGCCCATGAATTGAGGACTATCGTACTCCCCGGAACCAATGGAACTACCTCAGATATACAGGAGATGGCGTTACTGGTAGACGACACCACACCATGGTATTTCAGCCCCTTTAGGCCTGGAAGCTGCCTTGACCCATCCTGGAATTTATTGCCTCCCACCAGTGAATCGGAGGTAGCCAGGGCAGCGGATTATGCCCGCAGCCTCGGAAAAAGGGCTTATATTCGGGGGATCAACCACCACCCTACCGAAAGCTATGGCATATAAATAAAAAAACCTGCCAGGAACAATCCATGACAGGTTCTAGGAGGTCTAGCGGCAATAGGACTTGAACCTATGACCAAACGGATATGAGCCGTTTGCTCTACCGACTGAGCTATGCCGCCGTAAGATGGGCATACCATATCAAATTGTTTAAATTGTGTCAATTACTTTGAGGGGCTTATTATATCAAGTTATGCAATTTGGCCGCACTGCTTAAAAGCCCGTTCCAGTAGTTTGCAGTAAGATAATGACGCCTGAGCTCCGCATCTTCGATAAGGCTCGCCCGCTTCTGGAGGCGCTTGAAGGCACCACTCAAAGCGGTTGCCCTGTCTATTTCGGATGCACCAATGCGCTGCGTAACCAAATAATAACAGTTATAATAAAACACATCATAGGGGTCATATAACCCGGGTTTTAGTTCATCAAGAATCGAATCTAAAAGACTCATGCTGCCTGAAACAGCACCTTGGAGCTTGCTTTGTGCAAGGGCCTTATAACAAATTGCCTGCCTATATTCAAAATCATAGTGAGGGAATAAAAGGGCCTCTATTTGTGAATAACCGCTGGTCCAATCGGCTTGTTCGGTAACTAATGCGTGAAAGGGCTTTTCTTGTCTCAGAAACTCATCGCACAATTGCATACATTCATCATAGTTTTCTAAGAAATACATGAGTTCTATATGTAATAAGGGATCATAAACAGAAGACGAAACAAAATTTTGGTTAATTTGCTCTATAACCGTCCTATTCCCTAATACTCCATAAAGGCTCGAACGCATAAACCAAACTGCTGCTATGGGATTGTTTGACATTTCGTTAAATGATTCAGCAGCCTGAGCATAATTGCCCATAACAAACTGAATCCGGCCAAGCAGGAACCGAGCCTTGACTGTCCAAGATTCATTGTTGATATTAGTAAAGGTCTGCATCGCCTGGTTTGCAAAAAAAATGGCCCGAGGTACATTGCCAAGCAAAAAATAAGAGACAGCAGTAAAGAATTCTGCCAAAGCTTTTTCTCGTATATTGCCTGCCCTGTGTGCTGATTCCAGCGAAAAAGAAAGATATTCAATCGCGTCTTCGATACGGTGATGGGCTAATTCAATCAATCCAAAGATTCGGTATAGCTTGTCCATACCCTTTTTATTTTTATAATCCTGAAGCAATAGCAGTGCTTGTTTTATTTCTTTTGCAGCTGATTCCAAGTCACCTGTACTCAATCTGAGAATAGCCGCGTTCATATGGCAATATGCATTAATTCTTGGATGTTCTACCAAAGATGGAATTTCACTCTGCTGGGCTGCTTTCATTTCCTGGTAAGAGCCAGAGACAAGAACATGATCGGTCATCATAATGTATTGTATTGGATACAACAAATCGTTACCGACCAAAGAGGCCAGCCTTTTAGATTGGGATGCTTGATTGAGGTCGGGGTAATAACCTTCCGACAAGTCTTGCAGAATAGAGTCAAGAATTAAATCTGGATCAGCGGTCCCTCCTACCCTTTTGTAGGATTCCAAAAAACCCAAGCCAGGATTTAATTCATGCTGGGAAACACTGGCTAACAAGAGTTCTTGAACAAGCACAAATATGTGCTCCCTATCAGAGGCAGACAAGCGCTTTTGAATAATCTTTTCAGTTTCCGCATCAATAGAGTAGTCAGGCAGGAATGCGGGAAGAATGCATGTCGTGTCACAAGCCATTAGCATCCATTCAATAGCAAAGGATGAAAACCCTGATTGCCTGAGCTTAAACGGAATTTCCGATTTTGAATAAACATACGATAAAAGGTGGCAAAGATAAGCTGCGGTGAGAATAGGCTGCATCCCAATAAAACGTGTATCAGATGATTCGGGAATAACGCGCCATAATCTGTTAGAAAATTGAGAAATAACATACTGCCGTTCTACACCATCAAGCCATTCTAATCTTTCTTTTTGCTGTGCGGTAATAAAAACCATGTGAAACGGACTGCTTAAAAACTTTACAAGAAACTGTTTGATTAAATCCCGCAAAGCTATATTGATAGCATCAAGCCGGGAAATGTGCAGCACAACCGGCTTTTCATAAAAGGCTGCAAGCCAAGTTTCGAGCATCTCATGAATTAAAAGTTCAGTCGGTTCGTTTAATGCTTCATGCAGCCTCGAGACTTTGAGCAGAGAAATCTTTTCATCAAAATCTGTAAAAGACTCTTTCTGGATTTTTATACTATTTGCAAAGAGTTCTATAAAACCATTTAAGGCCGCAGTTCCGGGATTAAATCCAAAGTAAAACTGAAGGGCCTTATTATATTTTTCTTCGGTATAAGTTTTGCCTAAGAGGTATAAGAGATCCGTATCATTGCCTATTAAAATTTTACATTGAGCCTGAGATACATCCAGTTCTGCAGAAAACCGCCCATAAAGCTCTTCTAATACCGATTGCTTCGTTTCAGGAACTTGCTTTATCTCCTTGAGTTGCGTTATATCGAGATTTGGTAATTGCTCATATAAAAAATAATCGCTAAATAGGGTGGCCACATGGGTATCAAAATAAATACCGGTGCCTTTTTTTATATGAAAGAGTGATTTAAGAATCCTATCATTCTCTGAATCAGTATCTTTTTGAAAAATAATATAGAATCCCAGCAGTTTTTTACGTATTTGCTCACAAAAAGGAACCAGTTGCTGTATGAAGCTAAAAAACTGAATAGAAAAGGTAAATTTTTCTTCTGAGAACTCGGCAAGCAGCTCCCTTCCAAGCCGCGTAACCTTACCCCCGGATTGTTGTACCATGTTATTTAACTGCTGCTGCACATCATTCAGTAATTCTGGCCGCGTCCGGTGAAATTGCGAATAAAACCGAATGTTAAAGGACATTTCTATCATATTGTTAATATCATCGTACAAATACCTTATGAAATAAAGTGAGGTTCTTTCAAAACTCAGGGAGTTTTGAAAGAACTACCTTGAAATTCGCGATTTGGCGCGACGGTTGCATGCATTTTCTATGGAAAAAGCATGCAACCGCAAGCTATCGCAAAGCCAATTTCAAAAGTAACCGACTTTTGAAATTGGCTAAAGTGACAAAACCCTATTGCATAAAAATACATAAATATTGTATATATATCCATACATTGGAGGCACTATGAATCCTGAACAGCTCAAAGGAAGGTCTCTTCTTACCTGGAAGGATTACTCGGCGGAAGAAATCCGGTATTTGCTGGATCTCTCAAAAGAAGTAAAGAAACAGAAAAAACAGGGTGAATTGCACCAACGTTTTATAGGAAAAACCCTGGCTCTTATCTTTGAAAAACGTTCAACCCGGACCCGCTGCGCCTTTGAGACCGCATTTGGCGAAGAGGGGGGACATCCGGTATTTCTTTCTACCCAGGATATACAATTAGGAGCAAAGGAATCGGTGGAAGATACAGCTCGGGTATTAGGCCGCATGTTCGATGCTATCGAATTCCGGGGCTTTAAGCAGGAGACGGTGGAAAAGCTTGCTGCATATTCAGGCGTCCCTGTCTATAACGGACTTACCGATGTGTTTCATCCAACCCAGGCTATTGCGGATATTATGACCTTGGAAGAAGCCTTTGGTACCAGTAGGGGAAAAAAACTCTGTTTTGTCGGTGACGGCCGCAACAATGTGGCCCGTTCTCTTATGGTCATCTGTTCCAAGCTGGGGGTCAACTTTACCGTTGTTACACCCCACGCCCTCGAGCCTGATCGGTCCCTTGTGGAACAATGCCACATGTATGCGGCTGAAAGCGGTTCCTCTATAGAAATTACGGATAACACCGATGCGGTCAGCGGAGCGGATGCTATCTATACCGATGTATGGGTTTCGATGGGCGAGGAATCCCAGCGGGAATCGCGCATACAGCTTTTGCGGCCATATCAGGTCAACCAGGCTTTAATGAACAAGACCGGAAAAAAGGAAGCCATTTTTCTCCATTGTCTTCCCGCAGTTAAAGGCGAAGAAGTAAGCCCTGATGTCATTGACGGAAATCAGAGCAGAGCTTGGGATCAGGCTGAAAACCGCAAGCATACGGTCAAGGCAATCATGCTGGCAACAATAAAGTAAATTTCCTTCTTGCGCAGCACCGCCATGGGTATTATACTGTTTCTGTACTAGCAAAAGGAAATTTCCATGGAAGGGAGGCTCCCGTTGAAAACTCGAACCATACTGCTTGTTGCTGTATTGATGTTGGTCAGCATATTGCCGGGGATAGCTCAGGATGCGCGGATCCCGGCTGATACCAACCCTGACAATTGGGCAAATTTGTTCTATGTCAACGTGCCAGTTGAAAAAATCTATCCCCATACGCTGGGATTCCTCGTACTGTACCGGAAATCTAACAATGAGCTTGGACGGCTCTACTTGCCCGATGCTTGGTTTGCCGCATCGGGCGGCAAGGGAGACTTAATAAAAATGGATGCCAGCCCTACCTGGCCCTATCTTGTCATTTTCTATAAAGATGGTAAATTCAGCCATGTCAGGTTGTATATAAAACGGGACAAATCACACCCCTCCTGGGGCATCTTGCCGCCCGATGCGAATATAGCCGACAAATTTAACGTAGAGGAAGTAAAGATCGAATTTTAATGAGCCAATTTACATTAGAAAAACTTCAGGAAGCCATCCGTGAAGAACATATAGACGGGTGGCTTTTTTATAATTTTCATCACCGAGACAGTCTTGCGGATGAACTCTTAGGCATAGATTCTGGTGTTACCAATTCTCGGCCTTGGGTTTATGTGGTGCCCGCAACTGGTTTACCAACAAAAATAGTTCATGCCATAGAATTGAACATACTCGATAAGCTGCCGGGAACCAAACAACCCTATGCGGGCAAAGAGGCCTTTCATGCCGCACTCAGGCAGTTCTCAGGTAAGCGCCTCGCAGCCCATATGGATGTGGATCTACCTGTTATTTCCTTTTTAGACGCGGGAACCCAGTTAAATCTAGAAAAAGCGGGCATAAGGCTCGTAAGCGCCGCCAGTCTTATCCAGCGAATTAAGGGGCTCCTTTCCGAATCGGATCTAGACAGCCACAAGCGGGCTGCGATGGCGCTCTACGAAATTGTTGAGGAATCCTGGAGTTTTGCATCACAACACTTTCATTCTAAGACAACTTTGTATGAAGGGGATCTGCAAAATTTCATACTGGAATCTTTTAAAAACCAGGATTTAATCACCGACCATCCCCCGATCATTGCAGCAGGACCTCACGCAGGTGATCCACATTATGAGGTCAATGGTAGAGGAAGTGCCATTCAACGGGGGGATGTAATTCAGATCGACCTATGGGCTAAAGAAAGAGGAGATCGCTCAATCTATGCAGACATTTCCTGGGTTGGGTATTATGAGAAAGAGGTCCCTCCGCATATCTCTAGTATCTTTAAGGATTTGATAGACAGCCGCGAACGGGCTATTGAGTTTATTACAGAAAAGCTAAATCAAGGCATACGGCCTACTGGGGCGGCTGTTGATAAAGAGGTCAGAAAACTCCTCATATCCAGGGGTTATGAAAAGGCTATAAAACATCGGACTGGACATGGAATCGATACTGAATGCCATGGTTCAGGAGTAAATATTGATTCGGTGGAATTTCCCGATGAGCGGAAATTGCTGGATGGAGCCTGTTTCTCCATTGAACCAGGCCTCTATTTTCAGGATTATGGTTTTCGTACAGAAATTGATGTATATATATATCAAAATCAGGCAATTATATCTGGTAAAACGCGACAATTTGTCCTGTTAACTCCATAGAGAGGTTCTATGTCTATCGATCACATACCCGAAAAACTGCTCACCTTTATACATGAGGGCTCTTCTTTTATCGTTGCGGGCCACAAGGAACCTGACGGGGACTGTGTGGGAAGCCAGTTAGCCCTCTGCTCAGCCTTAAAGCGTTTGGGAAAGAAGGCTGTCCCCTGCTCAGCAGGCCCCTTTAAGCGCCCTGAAATTGCCGGCTATGCAGAGCTATTTTCTGCACAACCGGCAGTCGGACCGAAGGATCGGGCTATTGTGATGGATTGCTCCAGTCTGGAAAGAACCGGTGACCTCGAACAATATCTAACCCATCTCCCCCTTGCAATTATTGATCACCATGCTTCGGCAAATCCCAAAGGAGATGCGGTATATTTACAACCTTCTGCCCCATCGGTTACGGTCATGACCTTAGCCCTCATCGAGGCCCTTAGACTTGAACCTACAAAAGAGGAAGCGGAACTCCTTTTTTTTGGACTTTGTACGGATACGGGCTTTTTTAGACACATTGATTATGGCGGAGATTACGCCTTTGATGCCGCAAGCCGGCTCATCCGCTATGGGGCAAGTCCCAAAAGGACCTTTCAAAAAATTAACGGCGGTAAAAGTCTGGAATCCCGCATACTACTTGGGCTTATACTTTCCCGAACCGAGGCGTATTTTGGGGGGAGACTGCTTCTATCTTATGAAAACTTAGAAGATACCGAACGTTTCGGACTCCAGGGAAGGGATTCGGACATGCTCTACCAGCTTTTGCTTTCGGTATCCGGCGTAGAAGCGGTGGCGGTTATCAGGCAGGAAAGTCCCACAACCTGCACCGTCGGGCTTCGGTCCCTGGATGCGGTGGATGTTTCGCGGATTGCTGCACAATTCGGCGGCGGCGGTCACAAACAGGCTTCTGGTTTTACCGCGGAAAACACCATTAAGAATCTTAAAGAAGAGCTTATTAGGGCCTTTTCGGCAATCATGTAGAGCAGATCTATAATTGTAACAAATTGTAAATAATTCAGCCCCTTTAAGGCTCTTTTCCTCATTTTGTCTCTTTTTGTCCCTGTTCAATTGTAACAAATTGTAAATCTCCCTATTACTACCATAGGATTTTACAATTTTTATTATTTACATCATAAAGACTTATCATATTACAACGATACTACCCTCCTTAGTTGGCACAGTTGCTGCAATCATATTACTGGCCTAGCAGGCCTAAAAAGTAAGACGGAGGCAGCAAATGGAAACAAATCCCCCCATGGAACAGCTTTTAACAGGGCTCAAGAATGGTTCATTAAGCCAAACTGATTTTGAACAAAGGGCACTCTCTCATCTGTTAAACAATCCGCACCGGTTTAGCCTTAAAGAATTGGCCCCCCATGACCGCATGGACTTTATATGCTTTTATTTCCCTCGATTTAGAAAAGCAGTAGAAACATATAAAGACACGGGCCACAGTTTTGATGCCTATATTCATCGAAGTATTCAGTATGCTCTGCGGGACTATAGGTCAGAAGAACTGCTGAAGCATAAGGAAGAAGCACAGATCTGGTACCAAATAGAGGAATGTTCTCGAGATATTCAAGAAGACGCGACCGTACAGGAGATACAAGAACCTTATGATTATGAGACACCGCCTCTTAAAATACGGAACCCTAAACAAGTCTTGCTCCTGACGCTCAAAGCATACCGCTATATTTCTCCGGATTTTTCCCGCAGAATTGCTCTCTCCTTGGGAATAGAGCCAGAAAAACTTGAACATTGGATCGATGAAATCAGAAGAAAACGGACTCACCTAGATGCCCAGATCGATGTGGTCCAAGCAGCTCTTCAACGGTGCTATATACAAAAGCTTCGATTGGATCGACAGATACAATCCCATGAACTAGATCCATTTATTAAAACAAAACTGGAATGGCGGGCTGCAAAAAACTTAAAACGATTAGAAAACCTTACAGAACGGCTCAATACTATGAAAAAGTCTGCCAGCAACCAAATGGTGGCGGATGTGCTTAAAATTCCCAAAGGAACGGTGGATGCGAATCTACACGCTTTAAAACATAAATGGAAAAACCACGATGACCTGTACAACTAGTGCTTGAGCAGTCATCGAGTCCCGTAGTAGGATGCATCCATGTTGGGATACCGTCACGCCTTTCATGCAGGAAATCACGGTGATATATTAAAACATTTTATCCTGTTTCATAGTCTTGAATATCTGCGGCAGAAAGATGTACCCCTGCTCTATGTAGATACCCATGCGGGAGCAGGTTCATATCAACTTGAATCAGGTTATGCGGCTCAAAACAAAGAATGGCTTGATGGATTCCAACGACTGCGTCAAAATTTGAGTCCCCTGCCAGAAAGTTTAATACGGTTCAGAGACTTTCTAGAATCCTGGATTGCCCAAACAGGTTCCTATCCAGGATCTCCTGCTATTGCGGATCATCTACTGCGGGAAACGGATCGCCGTATATTTTTTGAAATGCATCCATCAGATTTTTTATTGTTAAGAGAAGCTTTTGAACATAAAAAACAAGTTTCAGTTTCAAATACTGATGGTTTTTCTGGGCTAAAGGCATTCCTTCCGCCCCCATCGCGCAGGGCCTGCATTTTCATTGATCCTTCATATGAACTTGCAAGTGATTATGAAAAACTTTTGGAGATGATAAAAGATGCTTTAAGGCGATTTGCAACTGGAACCTATCTCATTTGGTATCCCCTTTTATCACGGCCAGAGGCGAAAGAATTGCCAGAAAAATTGCTTTCCCTCTACCCCGGGAATCGCTGCAGTATCGAAATACAGGTGACTGAAGCGCAGGATCGGGGCATGTTCGGGAGCGGCATGGTTATCTTTAATCCTCCTTGGGTGCTACACCGAATCATTCCAGAGGCAATACCTATACTTGCGGATATACTGAGTATCATAAAAGACAAACCAGAACCCAATTTCCGTTTTCAATTTTTTCAATGAAACCTTTTGAGGCTTGGCTTGTCTAATTGACCATGAGCAACAACCCAATCATCAAAAACAGGAAAATTCCTGAACCGCTTCCTTTCCAAACACCAGGCGAAGAAATCGCCAATGCTATTCTTCACGGTCTTGGTGTGCTGCTTTCCATTGCGGGCCTTGTACTCCTCGTGCTAAGGGCCAATGGGCTGCTGGGCGGCAGGGCGGGAGGAGCACTGGCAATCACTACATTTACTATTTATACGGCAGCCCTGATCATCATGTTTCTTGCGTCTACCCTGTACCATGCGATACAGCATGATGGGGCAAAACGGGTTTTCCGCGTGCTGGATCATGGATCAATTTATCTCCTGATAGCGGGGACCTATACGCCCTTTTGTCTTGTTCTTATTGGCGGATTCTGGGGATGGTTTCTCTTTGGGCTCGAATGGGCACTGGCCATCACCGGCATTGTTCTCCATGCGGTAGGAAACAAAAAGCTTAAAAAAATAGAAGTAGGTATCTATATTGCCATGGGCTGGGCTGTGGTCTTGCGCTGGCAGCAGGTGCTTTCCCGTATTCCGTCTCAAAGCCTCTTCTGGCTTGTCGCAGGAGGCATTGCCTATACTGCGGGGGTTTATTGGTATGGACAGAAAATAAAGCGCGGGACCCATGTAACTTGGCATGTTTTTGTTCTTGCCGGTGCGGTATGTCACTGGTGGGCCATCTGGTTTATCAGTTAAAAAATCTGTATAATACTGCCCATGCCAACAGTGGACGACAAAAAAATTATCTATTCCATGTACAGGCTCTCAAAAAAGCATGGAACAAAACAGGTACTTAAGGACATAAGTCTTTCTTATTTTTACGGCGCTAAAATCGGAGTTATCGGCCTCAACGGTTCCGGAAAATCCACACTGCTCAGGATCATGGCGGGGGTGGATACAGAGTATTCCGGTGAGGTTTCCCTGAGCCCAGGATATACCATTGGGTACTTGGAACAGGAACCTTATCTGGCACCAGGAAAAACGGTAAAAGAAGTTGTTTCAGAAGGGGTTCAGAATATCGTGGCCCTTATCCAAGAATTTGAAAAGGTCAGCGAAGCCTTTGGCGACCCCGACGCGGATTATGAAAAATTGGCAAACCGTCAAGCTGAACTCCAAGAAAAAATTGAAGCCCTGGACGGCTGGAACCTCGATAGCCGACTGGAACTCGCTATGGACGCCCTCCGATGTCCTCCGGCAGATCAGGTAGTTGATGTTCTTTCAGGTGGTGAAAAGCGTCGGGTTGCCCTGTGCAGGCTTCTATTAAAAAAGCCGGATATTTTGCTGCTTGATGAACCAACAAACCACTTGGATGCGGAAACCGTAGCATGGCTTGAACGTCACCTCCAGCAATATGAAGGAACCATTATAGCGGTAACCCATGATCGTTATTTTCTGGACAATGTGGCAGGCTGGATACTCGAGCTTGACCGGGGAGAAGGAATCCCCTGGAAGGGCAACTATTCTAGCTGGCTTGAACAAAAAGAAGCCCGGCTTGCACTGGAAGAAAAAAGCGAAAGCGAACGGCGAAAAACTTTGCAGCGGGAACTTGAATGGATACGGATGAGCCCTAAGGGCCGGCATGCTAAGGCAAAGGCCCGTATCAATCAATATGAAAAACTTTTGCAGGACAACGAACGGGAAAAAATTCGTGAAAACAAAATAACCATCCCCGCTGGTCCCCGGCTCGGCCAGGTTGTTATCGAAGCGAAAAAGCTCACCAAGGCATATGGAGACAAAGTGCTCTTCCAGGATCTCGATTTTGTAGTCCCCCCCGGAGCCTGCGTTGGCATCATTGGCCCTAACGGTGCGGGTAAAACAACCCTCTTTAAG
>JAIWNU010000221.1 GCA_020216655.1 Treponema sp.
ACTTTATTCTAAATTGTCCAATAAAAAGTCCCGAAGCTTCATTTGGCGGATTCCCCGCATATTAAGGCCTCATTTTTCATTAATCATGTTTTATATAATAATACATAAATCAATTTTTATCAATTATGTTTAACATTACTCTAACTTCCCAATACATTCACATAGACCTGGCGCCGGCGGGGGCCGTCGAATTCGCAGAAATAAATACCCTGCCAGGTTCCGAGCTTGAGCCGGCCAGACTCCACAATAACCGTCACCGAAGACCCCATGGCGGATGCCTTAAGGTGGGCGTGGGAATTGCCCTCGCTGTGCCGGTAGGCGGGGCTTTTGGGAAAGGCCCGGTCAAGGCCCAAGAGGATGTCATGGACCACATCGGGGTCAGCATTTTCGTTAATGGTAAGCCCCGCCGTGGTGTGGGGGACAAAAACGACCGCAAAACCTGTAGATATGCCGCTTTCTTCCACCGCCCGCTGTACGAGATCGGTAATATTGATGAACTGGGCTTCCCGTTCTGTAGAAATAGTAAATTGCATAAACTAATGGTACCCCATGCTGGTAACAGGCGCAACGCCTTATTACGTGTTTTTTATCTAAAGCCCTGTCAAACCGTTCTTAACCATGTATACTAAGACACCATGCACGACAGTATTCTTGTTATCAACTGCGGCAGTACGACCATTAAATTCCAGCTTGTGGATACCAAGCGGGAAGCGGCTCTGATAAAGGGGTCAGTAGACCGGATTGGACGGCCCGACTGCATTGCAAAAGTAGCCTATCTCTATAAAGACAAGCCGAGTGCAGCCAGCGCCCTGCAGAACGCGGGTCACCAAGAGGCCCTGGAATGGGTCTTTAATGCCCTGCCTGAGGAACTAAAGCCCGCTGCAGTGGCCCACCGGGTAGTCCATGGGGGCAGTTTTTTTGACCGGGCAGTCCAGATTGATGAAAAGGTGCTAGAAAAAATCGGCTCCTACGCGCCCCTGGCTCCGCTCCATAACCCCATACAGCTTGAGGGTATCCGCGCAAGCCTTGCCCTGCATCCTGAAATTCCCCAGTTTGCATCCTTTGACACGGCCTTTCATCAAAATAAACCGGAACTTAATAGTATTGTTCCCTTGCCACAGGACATACGCGCAGCCTATGGATACCGGAAATTCGGCTTCCATGGAGAAAGTCACCGTTATGTAAGCCGCCGCGCTGCCCGTCTCCTGGGCCGGGACATCCGGGATCTCAGGCTTATCAGTTGCCATCTGGGGGGCGGGAGCAGCATTACCGCGGTCCACGGGGGCGTTGCGGTGGATACGAGCGCCACCTACGGCACCTTTACAGGCCTCCCCATGGGAAGCCGCTCCGGAGACATCGATGCGGGTATTATTTTGGACCTTATTATGGAAAAGGGTAAGAGCGCCCAGGAAGTGTACGATATCCTGTACCGGCGAAGCGGACTCCTTGGCTTGAGCGGCATTTCGGCGGACATGGCCGAACTGGAACGGCTTGAAGCGGAGGGGCACCAGGGGGCCCATCTTGCCCGGGAATACTATGTCTATAGTCTCATTAAATTTATCGGTTCCTTTACAGCCCTCATGCAGGGCCTGGATGGCCTTGTGTTTACCGCCGGCATCGGTGAACACGACGCAGCCCTGCGGGAACGGGTTTGCCGCAGCCTCTCCTGGATGGGCCTCAGGCTCGATGCAGAGCGCAACCGAAAAGCTCAGGGGGAGACCCTCATTTCCGCCGGAGACTCGGCCGTTGCAGCCATGGTCATTTCCACGAACGAAGAGCTCGCCATTGCCATGGAAGTGCAGGAACTCTTGGGAGAAACACCGAGAAATTAAGCCATCGGCAAAAAGGACCACCTTTTATAGATTATAAATTGCGTAATACTATTGCGGAATTTTGTCTTTTTTCCGCATTTTACTTGCGATTTTTCAATAGCATAATTATACTAATTTTATGGAATATCCGAGGCTGATAGAATTTCCTGCTGCCAATAAGTCAGTTTTTCTTTTTGGTCCCCGACTTACAGGGAAAACATATCTTTTAAAAAAGAGGTTTTCCGATTGTCGGTATTATGATCTACTAAAATCAGACACATTTTTGCGTTTAGTTCAAAGGCCTTCTATTTTGCGGGAAGAGCTTGCTACACTCAAGGAAGGGCAGCGGGTCATTATCGACGAAATTCAAAAATTTCCACAGCTGCTCGATGAAATTCATGGGCTCATTGAAGATAAACATATTTCTTTTATTATAACCGGTTCTAGTGCTCGAAAACTTCGTAGAGGCGGCGTTAATTTACTCGGGGGACGAGCCCGTATACTGAATTTACATCCCCTCGTTTCTGCAGAAATCGGAATGGTACATCTCGAACGGCTCCTTCTTTTTGGTTCCCTGCCGGCAATATATACATCTGAAGAGCCGATACAAGACTTGCACGCCTATTGCGGAACATACTTGCAAGAAGAAATAGCCGCTGAAAGTGCGGTGAGAAAACTTGATGCCTTTTCTCGTTTTTTACGGAGTGCGGCCTTATTTTCAGGCCAACAGATAAACTATGAAGCATGGGCATCAGATGCTGCAGTACCGGCCCGTACGGTCCGAGAATATTTTTATCTTCTTTCCGATACCCTGATTGGTGAAACGCTGGAGCCTTGGCGAAGGGGAAAAAAACGAAAAGCCGCGGCTACCGGAAAATTTTATTTTTTTGATATTGGGGTTCGAAATGCTTTGGCAAATATATACCACCTAGCCCCAGGTACTGCCGAATACGGAAAGGCCTTTGAACATTTTATTTACCAGGAAGTGAGGGCATTCCTTGATTATACTGGGGATTTTCGCCCCCTAACATTCTGGCGGACTACTGAACATTTAGAAGTAGATTTTATTATCGGTGATGATGTAGCAATAGAAGTGAAAAGTGTTAGTATTCCAGATAAACGGAACCTCAAGGGCTTGCATGCGATACAGGAAGAACATACTTTTAAGCACCGAATTCTTGTATGTTTTGCTCCGGAACCCCGTCAAGTTGATAGCATTGAAATACTTCCCTACCAAGAATTTCTTAATCGCTTATGGAATAAGGCCTATTGAGACCAAGCCATTTCAAAACGAGAAGCGTATTGATCGTCATTCTCCTTTACTTATGCCAAGTTTTTTCATCCTGCTCTGGAGAGTGCTGGGCTTTAGACCCAAGCGGGCCGCTGCGCCGCCGGGGCCGTAGATTTTACCGCCGCTTGCTGCGAGGGCCTTTCGGATATGGTCCGCCATGGCATGTTCCAGAGGGGCAAGGTTCCCTGTAGCGGGAACGGCGGGAGTCGAGCGTACCGCTGCTTTTTCTGCCGAGCCTTCTTCCACGGCGCAACAGGGACCAGCCCGGAGGGCGGTAATGTGCTCAGCCCTGATAATGCCATCCACCGCAAGGATGCTGGCCCGTTCAATCACATTTTTTAATTCCCGCACATTCCCCGGCCAGGAGTAGCGCTGTATTTTTTCCAGTGCCTCGGGGCTAAAAACCAGCACGGGCTTTCCGCTCCGTTCCCGTATTTTCCGCAGAAAAAATTCCGCCAGAACAAGCACGTCCGCAGCCCGTGCCCGCAGGGGCGGCAGTTCCAAAGGAAATACCGCGAGCCGATAATAGAGGTCTTCCCTGAATTTACCCTCCGCGACGGCCTTCTCAAGATTTACATGGGTCGCCGCCACAATCCGTACATCAACCTGTACTGGCCGCTCTCCCCCGACCCGTTCAAAGGATCCTTCCTGCAGGGCCCGCAGCAGCTTGGGCTGCAGTTCCAAGGGCAGATCCCCGATTTCGTCCAAAAAAAGGGTTCCTTGGTGGGCAAGCTCAAACCGGCCTTTTTTAAGGGCCAGAGCTCCCGTAAAGGCTCCCTTTTCATGGCCAAAAAGCTCACTTTCCGCCAAAGTCGGTGTCAAGGCGGAACAATTCACGGGCACAAAGGGATGCCGGAAGCGGCCGGAAAGCCGATGAATTGCCCGGGCAACTTCTTCTTTTCCTGTTCCGGTTTCCCCCTGCAGTAAAACGGGAACGGAAGTACCGGCTACCAGCTTTATAGCGTCCAGGACCCGGAGCCACGCCGAGGATTCCCCTGCAAGGTGGGAAAATACATCCGACTCGGCTGCCAAAAGGTGATTCCGCTCCTGAAGGAGCCGTCTGTTTTGTTCCGCCAGGTCTTGGGAAACATCAAGCTGTATCAAAGCGAGGGACATTAATTTGGATAGGGTTTCCACAAAACGCAGGATTGCGGGACTAAAACGGTTGCAGGATCGATGGTCCAAGGTTAAAAGACCGACGAGTTCATCCTCCAAAAGAAGGGGCGATACAAGACAAGAATGCTGATCCGGCAGGTCCAGAATTTCCGCATAGGTATCGACATGGTTTTCTTCGGGGCTAAAAAGGTGGGCCCGTTTCCGCTGCAGCACCGCCGCCAGGTCCGGCTGGTCGTCCAAATGGATCTGGTAGTTTTGGAAAGCCCGGTTCGCAAGGGGGCCCATGGCTTTCCTCACCTGGAGGCGCTCTTTGCCGTCATACCGTAAAATGACCGCAAGCTCATATTCCACAAGTTCACCCAGGGCCTGCAAAATAGTCTCCAAAACGCGGTCGCTGTTCATCAATATGGTATTACCCTGCATTCGGTACCTCCGCCACTAAACACCGACATTTCGGTGTTAATAAAATATCCTATAATTGCAATTAATAATCAATTAAGGATCTTTCAATAGTTAAAAAGTAGTGTCAGACTTTTTAAATTGCCTCATTGTATTAGATTATACAAAGTTTTATAGTTACCCTATGAGCCCAACAGTGTTCCGTGAAGGTCCTATACGGTTTTTTTTTTTCAAGGGAAGAATCTAAGATACACATACATGAACTGGGCCCCCATGGTGAAGCCAAATTTTGGCTAAATCCATCAGTAACTTTGGCTACCAATAGTGGTTTTTCTGATAAGGAAATAGTACAACTGATTCGGATCATTGAGCAGCATAAACAGGAGATCGTAGATGCCTGGAACAGACACTTTAAACACTGAAGTCATCCATGTAAGCCGTTTCGGAATCTGGTTAGCGGTTGGGGAAGAGGAATATTTCCTTGATTTTTCTTATTTTCCATGGTTTAAAGACGCAAGCATCGAAGCGATTTTCAATGTTGTTCAGG
>JAIWNU010000036.1 GCA_020216655.1 Treponema sp.
CAGGGATGCGATAACAATTTTAATATTATTCGCCAATGCGGTATGAAAAATTTGATGCTGGAATATTTGAATAAAATTTCCAATTCCGCGGAAAACCCGCAGCGGACCGATTCCGTTCCATTCAAACAAAGAATAATACGCTGCCTGTACTACGGGCAAAACTACAAACAATGAAAACAATAAAAAAGCAGGCGCTATCAATACAAGTGCGTTGATACCAGTTCGTTTCATCCCTTCACATCCATTATTAAGCAAGCTGGCCAGGCGATACCCGGCCAGCTTACAATCGTACTTACAAGGCTATAGCCCACAGGGCAAGCATGTTATTTTTTTGTCCGTTCCTTTTGCCATGCATCATCGATCGCCGCTGCGCATTGAGCAGGATTCAGTTTGCCAGCCAGGAGGCCTACAACCGCATCTTTTACCGCTTCGCCGACTGCGGGAGGCAGATACTGGTCATAGTACAACTGATAATAGCCCGCATTTGCGACAGCCTGAGCAATAGCCATATGATTGGGCCGCTCTTTAAGCGCAACTTCTGCTCCCTTTACAACAGGAATGGTGCCTTCAATTTTTACGAGAGCTTCATTGTATTGGCGCTGCAGGAAAAACTTGAGGAAATCAAGGGTTTCTTTGGGGGCATTTTTACCGACCACATAGCCGCCGCCGCCACCCATGGCATCCGTGAGTTTACCCTGACCGCCTGCTACTGCCGGGAAGGGAGCCCATGCGAGGGCGTCTCCAATACCCTTTCCGTTGGCGGAGTTTGCAACCTGAACGTCCTGGGCCCACTGTCCCATGAGTTCCATAGCAGCCTGGCCGTTACCCATGACCGCTGCCTGGTTATCATAGGTTGCTCCAAGATAGCCGGTCTGGAAGGGTTCCAGGTTCTTGAGTTGCAAGAGCAATTCTCCAGCCTTTACAAAGGGAGCATCCTTAAAGGAACCTTTGCCGCTATAAGCCTTATCAAAGGCTTCTTTACCGCCGAGTCTCATGGCAAGGTAAACCCACCAGAAATGGGCGGGCCAGCGGTCTCCAGCGCCGAGGGCTATCGGTACATAGCCTGCAGCTTTGAGTTTGGGAACAGCAGCCAAAAGCTCATCCCAAGTTTTCGGAACAGAAACACCTGCTTTAGCAAGGGCATCTTTGTTGTACCACAATCCTACAGCGCCCATGTCGTAGGGTGCGCCGTAAAATTTGCCATCGTAGCCATAGACTTCCAAGGCGCCCTTACCGATAGAGGAGGCTAATTCGGACTGTACAAAGCTGGTAATATCCTTGAGCGCACCGGCCTTAGCATATTCAACCATGACCCCGCCGCCCCATGAATGGAAAAGGTCCGGAGGTGTTCCGGCCTGTACAGCTACCTGGACCTTTTGTTTAAAGGCTTCGTTTTCGAGCATGACCAGGTCAATTTTTACATTGGGATTTGCTTTTTCAAAATCAGCTATTATCTGTTTCCGGATATTTTCCCGGGGATCATCTGCCCCGCCTCCGCCGGACAAAGCCCACCAGGTAATTTTTACCTGCTGAGCCCCGCCAGCCTGCCCTGATTGGGCCTGCTGCCCTGAGGCAAACAGCATGCTTGTCGCTGCCAACATGGATACCAGCAGCAACCCGGACATGAACATCTTTTTCATCATCGTGCCCTCCTATAATTTGGATGGCTTCTATGATGAAGCCCTTTCCACTATAAGGGCATAGGGCTAATGCCGATTTTTTACCTAGGACATTTTACCTATAGATAGTACCTTGAGCCAATTTCCTTATAAAGTCCATAAAATTGCGGTTACCAGCCGCGGGTACAGACGGGAGCCCATATCATGTCCATCCGACGAATGCACCTGATCGGTAGCAGCCCATTGAGCGCTTCCCGATCGGAGCCAGTGTGCATGTATTCCATCACGATAGATCCGCTCGTCTGTAAAGCCAAGTATTTTTTCGGAGACAAACTGATTGAGGAATATTTTTGAAAGCCATGTGTTGTGGCTGGTCGAAGAAAGTTTCCATCCACCGGACACCGCATCAAGACAGGATCCCGGCGCAAGTACCGTATCAAGATGTTTTTTTAATGTTTTAATAAAGGATCCATAGGGTCCATTCTCAGCCACAAGCTGGGGCCAACCACAGGCATAGGGATAAGCGAGACCTTCAACCGCAGGAATGATCTTTGAACGATTATTTGATTCAAAAACCGCAGGAATATATCCCTCGTCTAACATCCGAGCCTGGATAGAATTCGCCGCCCTTTGTGCGGATTCGCGGGCTTCCTGTATATGAGATACATATTGCGGGGCATAGTGTTCAAAAAGGGAGGCCAAACAAACATAGGCAGCCCAGGTTTTAACGCCGAGATACAAATTATTCCGAGCCTGCCCCAAGCTGACATCGAGGGAATCATAGGTGGTAATTTCAGCTCCGCCTGCACAGCGGTCCGAATCTATATCCATAATACCATCCTGATTGGCGTCCCGTGCCCTCATGGAAGCAAGGCAGGCTTCCAGATATTGCACATTATCGGTAAACCACTGGATATCCTTTTTTCGGCTCACATACAGTGAGGCTGTTAAAACCCAGTTGAGGGTTTCCTCAAAACTCATATAACTAAAGCATTCGGATAGCCGCGGCAGTTCGTAGGTAGACATACCAGGGGGTGTAAAACAGTCGGCCACACCCTGATCATGAGAAAAGGCAATTCCGTAGGCATCGGTGTAGGAGGACCGTAGTGCAAAGAAATCCAACTCATTTTTAACGGTCCACGGAGTATACTCCAATTCAAAAAATGCCTGGTCTACGGTTAGATCCAGGGTATTCATCATTTGATACTCCCCTTCGTTAACCACAAAGACCGGATCGCCCTTTTCTGAAATGAGGAGTTCCGTATTGGCGCAATAACTGTGGATTCCATGGAATAATAAAAACTTGCGGTCATCAGACAGTTTTTTCTGTTCAAGACTTGTATCTAGCTGTGCGGACTTCTGCATCATTCTGGAAGTATCCCGCAATGCACATTCCAGCACCTCCTCCAGATCATGGAAGAGACTTGTATAATAACTCTGAGTACGAAGACCTGAGGTAATCACCCCATCTCGATATACACCGAGGGCAATGTGGTAAACCTTTTTTTCTCCCCCCGGGATCTTGAACCGCAGGGCTCCCTCAGATGCGAGCCGTCTGAGAGGCCGGTTCCCGTTAAAAACCGCGTCAACTACACGCCAGTCCATTACCTCATCGATAGTTTCTTCGGGGAAGATCGCAAAGCCCCATTCGGTGCC
Organism: Treponema sp.; assembly: GCA_020216655.1. Lineage (GTDB taxonomy): Bacteria > Spirochaetota > Spirochaetia > Treponematales > Breznakiellaceae > Gracilinema. Next base: position 3,276 of record JAIWNU010000036.1, read on the forward strand.
ATGGGCAAAGCCCAGCATGGTTCCGTTGGTACTATCAGAGAGGGGTCTCCTGACTCCCTGCATGCCAAAGATTCCCGTAAGGGGCTCGGAATGAGCTGTGTTGTCAAAGGTAAGGCTTAAATAAATAGCCGGCCGAATATGGGACCTGAGTACATTTGGATCGGACAAAGCTGGATCGGGAACTTTTCCGAAAAATGAATGTACTTTGAACGAAACAAGGCCTGCTTTCCATTCCTCTCCGCTTAAAGATATGTAACGTTCGATTTCCTGGCTCTGAAAATAGGAATATGCAGGAGGGGCCAGTACCGGTTTTGCCGGAGCATCGGGATCGATATACGCCGTCGCATCCAGACCAACCCTGGTATCGGGACAAAAGGGAAAAAGACGGGGACTTTCGTTCCCAAGCTGATACCCGATAAAAAGGCTCCGTGATGGGGGCTGTACATTTCCAACTACAACACCAGCGCCTTTTCCAATCCTTCCTAAAACCAATGACGCATACGCACCCCAAATACCATGCAACGAATAGTAATCAATTTCCGAAACACGAAGACCCATTTTATCCTCCAACAGCAGAATACGCTTTAAGACTATTGATTACTATCGGAAATGAGGCTGATTTGGCTATCGGTAGTTTGACCTATACTTTTTCCTGATCCGCAATCCATTCAACCGCGTAGCGGCGCAAATCGGCTGCGGTTGCAATATTAAGTTTTTCTTTTATGTGATCCCGGTATGCATTGACTGTTTTAACCGACAGATTCATCAATTCCGCAATTTCAGCGGCCCCAAAGCCCCGTCCTATAAAACGAAAAACTTCTAATTCCCGGTCGGACAATCGTTTGATGGGATCTCCTGAATGTTTGCCGCCCACAATACCAGAGAGCATCCGTTCGCGAAGGTTATCGCTGACCGCAACCTTGCCTTCCAGAACGGTGCGGACCGCATTTAGAAGCACCGCGGGCTCTTCGTGTTTCATCACATAGCCGGAGGCTCCGGCAGAAATTGCCCGCTCCCCGTAAAGGTTTTCTTCATGCATGCTCACCACAAGGACCGCCACCGAAGGGTATTCACTCCGTATTGTCTTAACCAGCTCAAGACCGTTTTTTTCCTGGAGTGATATATCCACAATGGCGAGATTTGGATTTGTCTTTTTGAGGAGTTCCATTGCCTCAGGGATAGAACCGGCCTCTCCAACCGGTTCAAGATGCAATTCCTGTACAATAAGATCCACTACACCGTGCCGGTAGAGGGGATGATCATCGATGACAACAAAGGACTTTCGTAGGGACATAGAATTTACCTCGCTACCCGGCAGGATATACAGCAGCCCGGCTCCTGGGAGCTTATTTTAAGCTCTCCCCCAATAACACTGGATCGATATTTGAGGATCCGCAAACCAAGACCATTAGCCTGAACCAGCAGGGGATTAAAACCGACTCCATTATCGGTTACCGAAACCTCTACCGCCTCCCGATCAATCTGCAACGAAACCTGAATGAGAGATGCCTTCGCATGGGAAACCGCATTGTTTAAGGCTTCCTGGACTATACGATACAACTGCAGGGCCTTTTCTGAGTTTTTTACCCTGAATCCGGGATCAACTTCAAGGGTGATAGTGCTGCTGCTCCGCTCCTGTGCTGCCCGGACCAGTTCACCCACTGCGGCAACCAGGCCCTTTGCTTCCAGTTCCGCAGGATACAGGCCTCGGGCAATACCTTTAGCTTGAGAAGCGGTCCTGCTCGCCGCCGAAGCGATTGCTGCCGCAGATTTGGCCGCCGCTTCTGCACCCGGTCCGTCCAGCCGGCGGAGGCTTCCTTCCAGAATGGCTGCCATGAGCCCGATCCCTGCGATATTTTGGCACAGATCGTCATGTATATCGCGGCCAATACTCGCCATAATATCGTTGGAAATGTCGAGCAATTCCCGTTCCAGGGCCCGGCGCCGCTCAATTTCCTCTCGCAGCTGTTCATTGGCGGTTGAAAGCTCCAAGGTCCTTAGCCGCACCTGATGCTCCAGATAGAGCTCCCGATCCCGTTCGGCGCTCATCAACAGGGCTCCCTTTATTGCACCGGAAACCTGATCACGGAGAGCCTCGAACACCTGCCGATCTTCGCTGTCTGCGGTACAAACTAAATATCCGAGCCGTTCCTCACCGAAACGGAGGGGTTCTACCACATAGGACTTCCACTGTTCCGGGAGGCCCCCGGGCAGTAGTTCGACAGTACGGAAGCGTACCCCATAGGGGGCGAGAATCCGCGTCTTCGTACCCTCCGAAGCAAGCAAAAGCCGGGCCCACTCCGGGGTCAGCCCCTTGGATTCAAACAGGGCAAGATAACAGGCCGAAATTCCCAAAGTCCGTGTGCCCCGTGCAACTGCCGACAGGATATCGGTTAAAGCAAAGGACGCGACCAGGGACGCCTCAATTTCCCGCAGCACCGCAGCCCGCCGTTCAACCGAGCGGCGCAGCGAAGCCTGGTATCGGGCTATTCCTTCTGCTATAATAACTTGAGCCTTTTCCTTATAAAGCGAATCTATATAACGGAATTGGATAGTCGCGGGATTTCTGCCCTTCATCAGGGCCTCATTTACTTCCTGAGCCAGCTGAGCCAGGGTCTTGGTTCCGCTCTTTTTTTCCTGTTCCTCAGATCCAGTTTCATGAAAATCTACCAGATCTTCGCCTTGCATAGAGGAACACCCGCAGGATTCACGGACAATAAAAGATACCTGGGCCGTACTGGCAACTAACTGCCCCTTTGGCAAAAGGCCAAGATTGATGGCTAGGGATCTAATCGCTTGCCGCCCCAGCTCATAGGTACCCTGGCGTATTGTAGTCAGGGGCGGAATACTAAAACGGCTATCCTCCGTATCGTCAAAACCGGTAACAGAAACATCCTCAGGGACCCGCACCCCCAGCTCAGCCAAGGCTCTTAAGGCGCCCATAGCCATGGAATCGTTTGCCGCTACGATGGCATCATACGGAAGCCCTTGAGCAAACAAACGGGCCGTAGTATCCCAGGCTTCGCCTTCCTGGAAATTGCAGTATTCTATACGCAGTTCAGCCTCTTCCCCTAAAAGAGCTTTAATACGGCCAGAAAATTCCCGTTCTCGCGCAATAGATTCATTATGATTCACTGGGCCTGCGAGGAATAAAAACCTTCTGCGGCGGTGCACAGTGACCAAGTGATCAGCCATGGCAACCATGCCACCGGCATTATCGATGCAGACACTGGGAATACCCGGTATGGCGACCCCAACCGATACAAGGGGCACCTTTTTAAGACTTTTTATAAAGGAAAACAGGTCATCCTGGGTTAAATACGTGCCGATGACATTGGTCATTACCACAAGGGCTGAAAGCCGGCTTCTTCCTGCAAGGTTAAAGGCGATGTTGTCCAAAGCCTCGTAACCGACAGGACTGCCAAGGCGCTGGCCTCCAAAAAAGATTAAAGAGATGCCGAGCTTTTCCGCTTCCTCCACAGCCCCGCTCCATACTGCATGCTGATAGGGATCATCCAGCCGGGCGGCGAGAAAACCAATTGTTTTTTTATGCATAGCTCTTGAGGCCCACCTTAACCGATTTCGATATATCTATCCTATAACGGTTCTAAAATAGCTTCAAGGAGCGAGCAATTTGTTTTAGCGCTCCTCATACTTTATACTTTTCTGTATGAATCTGGAATTACACGGAAAAACAGTATTGGTAGCGGCCTCGAGCGAAGGCCTGGGCTTTGCCACAGCTCAGGCGGCTTTGCAGGAAGGATCCCGCGTTTGGATCGGAAGCCGGGACGCAAACAAGGTGACAGAAGCCCTGTCTCGACTGCGAAATAACCAGAGCGGCGAGCAGAAGCAGAACAAAGAGGTTCAGGTTGATGGATATCCGCTGGATGTTACCAGGGCCGACTCTATTGCAACCTGGGTTGCAGAAGCCCGGTCCCGCTACGGTGAGGCCATCGACGCCCTGGTGGTAAACTCAGGCGGACCGCCCCCAGGACTTTTTGCCGATTTTGACGACCAGGCCTGGCAGGGAGCCTTTGAACTGCTTCTCCTGTCGGCGGTCCGCCTGGTCCGCGCCTGTCTGCCAGGTCTCGCAGTCCGCGGTGGGGCCGCGCTGATCGTCTCTTCTACCTCGGTAACCGAACCCATTGAGGGCCTCATTCTTTCCAATGCCCTGCGGTCTGCCACCGTAGCCATGGCCAAGACCCTGTCCCGGGAACTGGCTCCCAGGGGTATCAGAATAAATTGCCTTGCCCCGGGACGTTTTGCTACAGGCCGGGTCGAACGGATCGATGCTGCCGCGGCAGAACGAATGCATTGTTCGCCCGAAGAAGCCCGGCGTAAGGCAGAGGCAGCCATTCCCCTGGGCCGCTACGGCACTACCGAAGAGTTTGGCCGCACCGCCTGTTTTCTTATTTCGCCCGCCGCTTCATATATGACAGGGCAGCTTGTGACCATAGACGGCGGTATGACCCGCGGAACCTGGTAAGGGCCGAGGGATCCCTCCGAAAGTGCATCAACCTTTACATTTTCCGTATCCGCACTTCGGTATAAGTGTCTTTTTCGAGGAGCCGCACCAGTTCCCGCGGATCTGTTGAGGAATAATGGTAGGGATAGACGATTTTAGGTTTAAAGAGGCGCACTGCCTCTGCAACCTGCGGAACCGTCATGGTAAAAGGCTGATTCATAGGAAGGAATGCCACATCGATGGACTCAAGGCTTGCCATTTCAGGGATATTCTCCGTATCACCGGCCACATAGACCCGAAGGCCGCCGAGGGCAAGTATATACCCGTTATCTAACCGAGCTTTAGGATGGTACATTTCCCGACCTCTCGTTATGTTATAGGCCGGAAAGGCAGTGACGGACAGTGGACCCTGGGCGAGGCTTTTGCCATGTTCAAGCACTTCCCCCATTCCGATCTTATCCCGCACCGCCTTGCTTGTTATGATACGGGTTTGGGGTCCCGAGAGGCTGCTAATAGCCTTAAGGTCCAGATGGTCCGCGTGTTCGTGGGTTATGAGGATGAGATCCGCCTTTTCCCATCGACTATAATCGGTATACCGGCTTTGCGGATCGATATGGATTTTCAGGCTGCCAACCTGCATGGCTAGCGTGGCATGACCAATAAACACTATTTCAAGCTTCCCAGCGGAAGTTGAAAAGTGATCCGACACAAAATTTCCGGAACCCTCCATTGCTGCTGCTCCCATAGTTGCTGCTACGGCAAAAACCGTGGCTTGCAGGTTTCTGAAAACACCAAGAAACCTTTGAAAACTACTCGTATTCATGTTTATCAATATACTACTCTTGCCGTCTCCTGTTATAAAAAAATGACGCAAACTAAGCCAATTTGATAAATAGAAGAGCAGCAACAGACTTTTGAAATTAGTTCATTTGCCTTTTTATGACTATTTTTGTAATCTTTAGACAGGAGGTACTGAACATGTCCTTTACACTTTCACCCCTGCCCTATCCATTCGAGGCCCTTGAGCCGTATATAGATGCGAAGACCATGGAAATACACCATGACAAACACCATGGTACCTATGTGGCTAAACTGAATGCTGCCCTGGAACAGGCGCCGCAGCTTCATGAGTGGAGCCTTGAGGATCTGCTGCGAAGGCTTTCTGAGGTACCCGAGGCTATCCGGCAAGCAGTCCGGAACCACGGCGGCGGAACCTATAATCATGACCTATTCTGGAACATCCTGTCTCCCCAGGGAGGCGGAGCCCCGGACGGAGAACTCGGCAAATTCATTGCGAGGGATTTTGGCTCCTTCGATGCATTTAAAGAACAATTCAGCCAGGGAGCAGCAAACCTTTTTGGAAGCGGCTGGCAGTGGCTGGCGGTAACGCCTGAAAAAAAGCTTAAGCTCCTTGCCCTCCCCAATCAGGACAATCCGCTTAGCCAGGGGCTCGTACCCATATTGGGCCTGGATGTCTGGGAGCATGCCTATTACTTAAAATACCAGAACCGCCGCACCGATTACATCGCAGCATTTTGGAATCTGATAAATTGGAAACAGGTGGAGAAAAATCTGCTAAAAGTCTAGCGGAGAACAAAAATATCAGTCCAGAGTATAGACCGCTCCGGTATAAAGGGGACTGAGGCCCCGAAGCTTCTGGGATAACTTTTCCATCGCTGCCGGGCCAGTACAATGGCCCAGGGCGATGAGACTAGCTCCGCTCGAAGCAAGGTAGTCGCCGAGTATACAACTGATCTTGTTTTACACGGCGGCGGGAACATCGAACTGGCTGTTGTAAAGTTCCGCATAAAAACCATTCCGATCAAGAAGTTCCCTATGGGTGCCCTGTTCTACAATGTCCCCGTCCCGGAGAACCAAAATGAGATCCGCGTTCTGAATGGTCGAAAGCCTATGGGCGATGACAAAGCTTGTTCTGCCGTGCATGAGCCGGTCCATGGCTTTCTGGATGAGGACCTCGGTACGGGTATCTACAGAACTCGTGGCTTCGTCCAGAATCATAATGGGTGGATCTGCCAGAATCGCCCGGGCTATAGTGAGGAGCTGTTTCTGTCCCTGGGAAATATTGCTTGTCTCCTCGTTCAGAACCATGTTATAGCCCTCAGGCAGGGTGTGGACAAAGTGGTCCACATAGGCAGCTTTCGCCGCTGCGATGACTTCCTCGTCGGTAGCATCTAGGCGTCCGTAACGGATATTTTCCATTATGGTATCGTTATACAGCCAGGTATCCTGCAGAACCATT